>NZ_CALMCQ010000213.1 GCF_937863175.1 uncultured Meiothermus sp.
TCGCTCTCCCGGGGTGAGCCCTTGTTGGACGGGGCCGGGGAGGCCATCGAACTCACGGGTCAGGCCCAATTTTTGGGCGCCTTTGTTCCTTCGCCGGACTGGTTGAACTGGTATCCGGCCTCGGTTCGGGTGTAATACCCGCTGTCTATGGCTGACCCCAAAAGCGATGGCAGCGATTCTCGAACGCGGCCAGCGGTGGCGCTATAACGGTTTTCAAATGGATTGCATTCCAGGTTGTTTCAAGAATGGTCTCTGGGCCGCCTCCGGGTTCCATGAGGGGTGCGTCTGCTACCGCAACCGCTCAGCGTCACTCACGCCCAGCGCTGTATGAGTACACGCTTGCGAAGGTGTGCTTGTGTATCTGCGGATGGAAATCAGGTGGTGCGGAGGACAGAAGCGCCCCCCAGTTCCGACCTGCGAGTATGAAAAAAAGGAGGCCGATGCCTCCCAGTGATACCAGGCAGGATTACTCCTGCCCCAGATCGTACAGCTCGAGGGCATCCCCCCAGGCCTTGCTCATGCGAAAGCTGTCCCAAATGGTCTTGACCGAGCATTTGGGTTGGGGGCGACCCAGCACGAGGCGGGCAGGGCGCACCACCCCCGTCGAAAGCGAACGTTGTCCTGCAGGGCGGGTATGGGTCTGGATCAGGGTGGTCTCCACAGCGCTCCTCCTACGAACCAGGATAGACCGATCTGTGTTTTTGTTACCATGCAAAACCAGCAATCAATACACATTCCAGTCCAAATATACAAATCAAAATACACAGACTGTATTGTAGCGTCCAGGGGGATACACCAATTCTGGGCTCGAGCGGTGTAACACATGGCCAACCTACCCTGTTTTGTGCTCCATACTCGAGCCCGGGCCTGGATCAGGAGCCAGTTGGTATGCTGTGGGAGCATGAAAACCACCCCATTACATCAAGCCCATCTAGCGCAGGGGGCGAAAATGGTGCCTTTTGCGGGCTATGAGATGCCCATCCAGTACACCTCCATCACCTCTGAACACCTGGCAGTCCGGGGGCTGGCCGGGATGTTTGACGTTAGCCACATGGGGGAGTTCTGGATACGCGGGCCAGGGGCGCTTGCGTTCTTGCAGTTTGCCACTCTCAACGATGTCTCCAAGCTCAAGGTGGGGCGGGCCCAGTACTCGATGCTGCCCAACCAGCGAGGGGGACTGGTAGACGATATTTATATCTATCGGACGGGTGAAAGCGAATACTTGATGGTGGTGAATGCTGCCAACATCGAAAAAGACTGGATCCACCTCCACAGCCTGGTCGGGGGCTTCGAGGTGCAGTTGCAGAACGCCTCCGATTTCTTTGCCCT
>NZ_CALMCQ010000214.1 GCF_937863175.1 uncultured Meiothermus sp.
GAACCATGTGTACTCGATACTCGGTAGAGAGCTCGAGGGGTTCGCCATCGGAATGGGCCGGAACCGGGCGGTCAAAACGGACAATAAATTCGGCACCCTGGTAGAGGGCCACCTTGGGATGATGGATATGCTTGCCCATCAGCAAGCGGGGCAGGATGCCCACCACCCCCAGCCGTCCAAGCTCTCCCGCCACTACCGCTGAAATCAGGCCATCGTCGGGAACTGCGGCGGGTGCAATCGGGATGCCCCCACCGTAGGTTGAAGCGTTCATCAGGGCGACCAGCAGGCTTGGGCCCTGGTAGACGGTCTGGCCGTTCTGAATCAGCTCGAGGGTGGGTAGCTCCAGATCTTTAAGCACGGCAAATAACGAGTAGAGGTAGCGGGGCATCCCGCGCAGAAAGGTGGGAGCGCTGAGGGCCTTTCGAGCCACCGCAGCATCAAAGCCTATACCCAGGCTGGCCCCGTAGGGCTGATTGTTGACCATGCCCAGGTCAACGGTGTTAACCTTGCCCTGAATTGCAGTGCGCAGCGCGGTTTCTAGCGGCAGCCCCCGCAACCCAACCATGCGGGCAAAGTCGTTGCCGCTGCCAATGGCTACTACTCCGATGGCCTTGTCCGAACCAGCAATCCCCCGCACCACCTCGTGTACCGTGCCATCCCCCCCCACCGCCACTACCCGGCTGCCCGTAGGCGCCTGACGGGCGATCTCGATGGCGTGCTGGGGGGCCTGTGTAATGGCGATGCGAACGTCGCTGGACTGGCTGTGCTGTCGGATGGAGGTCTCGAGCTGGCCCAGCATCTGGCCCACCCGCCCGCGTCCCGCTGCGGGATTGATGACAAAGGTTGTATAACTGCTCATCGTGGAAGTTGAGTTTAGCAGAAACTAAGGTTGTACAATAGAGCCAGGAGGTGGATTTCACTCGTTGCGGCACCCCGTAGAGCCAGACGGCTCGGCCTTATCGCAGCACGTGGAGAAGCGTATCTGGTTTATCCGACGGTTTCCCCCACTTCTAATAAAGGATCTCCGATGAACCGGCCAGTAGCCCAAACCCACCTCTCGCAGCTCGCAGAGTTGCTGTCCTGGATGGATGAGGATCCCGCGCGCCGCTCCCTGGCCCCCGAGGCTCGTACGCCCGAGGGGTTGTGGTGGGAGGTGTTGGCCGGGGAGGACGAAAGAGCCTGGGTCTGGCTGGAAGCGGGGCGGGTACAGGGGTATGGGGCGCTGGTGCCGTTCTGGGATGGGGCGGCCCTCGAGGGCCCCATCATCCGCGAGGGCGATGGCAAGGCGCTCCTGGAGCACCTGGTCAAAAAAGCCCGCCGGGAGGGTTT
>NZ_CALMCQ010000215.1 GCF_937863175.1 uncultured Meiothermus sp.
CACCCCTCAACCCCCCGACCCCCTTCTCCCGCGAGGGGCGAAGGGGGTGGCTGATGATCTTAACGGGTGGGGGGAGGTTAAGTTTGAGGAGGTAAGCCTGGAACTGGGAGGGCGCAGGGTGCTGGATAGCATCACACTCACCGTCCCACAGGGCACCACCCTGGGCATCACCGGGCGTACCGGGAGCGGCAAGACCTTACTGGTAAGTCTGATTCCACGCATCCTGGAGCCGAGTTCGGGACGGGTACTGGTGGGCGGCCACGACGTAAAAGATTTACCACTCCATACCCTGCGCAGTGCCATCGGACTGGTTCCCCAGGAGCCCTTTCTCTTCTCCGACACCTTGGCCGAAAACATCTGCTTTGGGCTGGCGCAGACCGACCCGGAACGGGCCGAGTGGGCTGCCAGGTTGGCCGGGGTTCACGACGATATTCTGGGCTTTCCCAGGGGATACGATACCTCGCTGGGGGAGCGTGGCGTGACCCTTTCGGGTGGGCAGCGCCAGCGAACTGCACTGGCTCGAGCCCTGGCCAAAAGGCCGCAAATCCTGATTCTGGATGACGCCATGAGCGCCGTAGATACCGAGACCGAATCGCGGATTCTATCTGGCTTGAAAAGTGTGCTGGGCCAGCAGACCACCATCCTGATCGGGCATCGCACCTCCACTCTGCAGTATGCCGACTGGATTGTGGTCTTGGACCACGGCAAAATCGCTGAGGAGGGCACCCACGAGATGCTTCTAGCCCACAGTGGAATCTATGCCGAACTTGACCGCATCCAGCGCCTGCAAGCGGAGATGGAGTGATAGCCCATAGCCCATAGCGAAAAAGCTATCAGCCATTTGCAGTCAGCTATCAGCAGCGGAGCCTTATGCACGAAGAAGAAGCCTTCAAAAAGAGTTTTGATGCGAAATATGCCCGCCGTATTCTGGCCTACGTCCGGCCCTACTGGAAACAGGTGGGGCTGGCCTTGCTGGCCCTGGTGGTGAGCACCCTCACGGCAGCCTCGACCCCCCTTTTCCTCAAATTCGCCATTGACAACGCAATTGTGCCGCGCGAGGTTTTGCCGCTGGCCCAGCGCTACGAGACCCTGCTGCTGATCTGCTCGTTGTTTCTGGCCGTGCGGCTGGTGGACTTTATCGCCAATTATGCCCAGACCTATCTGATTAGCTGGGTGGGTCAGCACATTCTCTACGACCTGCGCTCGGAAATCTTCGCCAAGCTTCAGCGCCTGCACCTGGGCTATTATGACCGCAACCCCGTGGGCCGTCTGATGACCCGCATCACTTCCGATGTGGACGCAATCAATCAGTTCATCACCGGGGGGCTGGTCGGACTTATCGCCGACTTTGCCCTGATTATAGGCCTGATGACCTTCATGCTGGTGCTGGACTGGCGGCTGGCGCTGGTCTCGTTTGCCCTCATTCCGGTCTTTTTGCTGGTTACCAACTGGATACGCAGCGGGATGCGCGACTCGTACCGGGCCATGCGGCTGCGCCTGGCCAGAGTCAATGCCTCGTTGCAAGAAAACCTGGCCGGGGTACAGACCACCCAGGTTTTCAACCGTGAACCCAAAAACGAGGTACAGTTCAACCTGCTCTCCACCGACCTGCGGTCGGCCTGGGTAGACATCATCAAGTGGTTTGCCCTGTATTTTCCCCTGGTGGGCTTCATGGGCGAGGTTACCGTGGCCCTGGTGCTCTGGTACGGGGGTGGGCAGGTCGTTCAACAGGCCCTCACGCTGGGGTTGTTGGTGGCTTTCACCGACTATGTGCGCCAGCTCTTCCAGCCCTTGCAAGACCTCTCCGATAAGTTCAACATCTTCCAGGCGGCCATGGCCTCGGCAGAGCGCATTTTTGGCCTGCTGGATACCGAAGAGGACGTGGCCGACCGGGCCGATGCCAAGCGGGTCGAGCGCTTCCGGGGCCAGATTGACTTCGAGAACGTCTGGTTTGCCTACGGGAAGCGGGGCGAGGCCAAACCCGACGGAACTCTACCAGGGGGCCATGGCGCGGGGGGGGAGGGTTTTACCTCCTCAGTTCCCAAGTCCCCCGGCTCCCCGGCTCAAGCCCTCAAAGCGGTTGAAAACCCTGTGAGCGAACAGGGCGAGTGGGACTGGGTGCTGCGCGGGGTGAATTTCCGGGTTCGGCCGGGTGAGAAAGTAGCCCTGGTAGGGGCCACCGGGGCGGGCAAGACCAGCGTTATTAGCCTGATTGCCCGTTTCTACGATGTGCAGCAAGGGGCGGTGAAGATTGATGGGCAGGACGTGCGGAATTACGCCCAGCGCAGCCTGCGTCGTTCCATTGGCATCGTGCTGCAAGACCCGTTCTTGTTTAGCGGCACCATCGAGTCGAATCTGCGGCTGGGGGACGATAGGATTACCCTCGAGCGCATCCAGGAAGTGTGTGCCTTTGTGGGCGCCGACGAGTTTATCGCCGAGCAGCCCCAGGGCTACCAGACCGTGCTGCACGAACGAGGCGGCGGCCTGTCCACCGGCCAGAAGCAGCTGCTGGCGCTGGCCCGGGCCATCCTGCACAACCCCGACATCCTGCTGATACTCGACGAGGCCACCGCCAACGTAGACTCCGAGACCGAACAGAAGATTCAGGCTGCGCTATACCGGGTGATGGAAGGCCGCACCTCGATTGTAATTGCCCACCGCCTCTCGACCATCCGCCACGTAGACCGCATCCTGGTCTTCCGCAAGGGCAGGCTGGTAGAAGAAGGCAGCCACGAGGAACTGCTGCAAAAAGGCGGCTACTACGCCAAGCTCTACGAGCTTCAGTATGTGCACGGCAGCGGTGATTGAATCAGAGCTACAGCGCTTCCAGCACATCACGCTGGCGCTCGATGAGGGCCAGCAGGCGCGAGAGCAGGGCTTTTTCGGCCAGGATGACCAGCCCTTTTTGCTTTAGGGGCACCAGCAACAGCACCCACTGGGGTAGGGAAATTATCGAGAGCTGGGCAGCCTCTCCGGACAGCTCATTGGCCAGGTTGAGCAGATCGTCAAAGACCATCTGGACACTGCCTGAAGCAAAGGGTAGGCTTCCGGCCACTGCCTTGCCCGCCTCGATCAAGGCGATGGCCTCCACACCCCGGATACGAAACGGGCTCAGCGCTTCGGCACGGATGGCTGGGGCAGGGTTGGAAGCCTGTGGTTGCGGCGGAGGGGTAGTCTCGGGTGGGGTGGGTTTGGAGGGGGTGGGTTGGGGAGGTGTGCTCACTTGGGTGGGGGACTCGAAAACACCCAGCAAGGACTCGAGGTCGGCCCCCTTGAACTCCTGCATCAGGCTCTGGGCTGCTGCGTACTCCTGGGCCAGTTGGGCTTCCAGGCGTTCGGCATCCTCCAGGGCCCGGCGCACCTCGAGCAGGCCGCTCACCCCCAGGCGGGGCAGGCGATCGGAGGCCGACAGCAGGAAATCACACAACGGTTTGATGCGCAGGGCGGTCTCGCCTCCGACGCTTTTATGGGTGTTGTAAGCCTCGAGCAGAGCGCTGATACGCCCGCCCAGCTCAGCCCGCAGGGCTTCCTGTGAACGGCGCAGGCGGCCCAGGAGCCCGTGAATCTCGCCCAGGTCGGGCAGCTCGCCGGCCTGAAGGTAGGTACGGGCCTGGGCTACTTTGTTCTCGAGTTCTTCGCCGCCCAGGCCCTTCATGCTGCGAGCGGCCACCTCGTAGCGGGATAGTTCTTCGGCCATCGCCGCACGGCGGGATGTAATTAATTCGTTTAAGGCGCGTTCCAGCGGGGTAGGGTCGGCAATGCGACCGTGGGCCAGGGCTTCGCGGGTAGCCTGCAAGGGCTGCTTGAGTTCGATCAGGGATTCTTTGAGGGTCTGCTCGAGGTAGCGGATGCGCGACTCGAGGGCATCCAGCTTGCTCGCCACCAGCCCCCTGGCGCGGCCCACCAGTTCGCCCACAGCCCGCTCGAGCTCGGCCAGGTTCCCGCCTGCTTGCTCGATGTGAGTAAGCAGGTTTTTCTTATCCAGATCGAGGATTTCCAGGGTAGGCAGGGCCTGCACGGCCGCCCGCAAACCCATACGTTTGAGGCTTTCCTCCTCGCGCTCCCGGGCGAGCTGGGACAGGAGTTCGGAGAGTTCCTGACGCAAGGTCTGGAGCGAGGACTCGGAGATGTCCAGCCCGGCCAGGGCCGTCATAAAAGACTCCACCCGAGGATGTCCCCGGAAGGGCGATAGGGAGTATTCGGCTTCGGTACGCAGGGTCGCCAGGGCTGCCCCGAGGCGGGCCTGGCGTTCACGGATTTCTCGGCCGGCTTTTTCTTCGGCCTCGAGGCCGGTCACGGCTCGATCCAGTTCGGCCATCTCCAGCGGAATGCCCCCCGCCTGCAAGGTTTCCAGCACCACTGCCAGCCGCGCCTGCACAGCAGCGGTTTTTTCCAGGGGCAGCTCCAGGCGGCCCAGCCGATCGGCCAGCCACTCGTAGCGTACCCGCGCTTCTGAAAGAGCTTCGGCATGGGTCGCCTTGAGCAGTTCGCCAAAAGCTGCCAGGCGCGCGCCCAGAGGGTTTCCGGCGCCCAGTTCGGTCTGCAGGGCAGCCAGTTGGCTGGCAATCGTGGGGATACCCAGTATCGCCGCATAGCGCTCCTTGAAAGCCTCCAGATGCCTTGTATCCTCAGCCACATCAATCTCGCGGATACGCGACTGCTGCTCGGCGGTGAGGGAGTCGAGATCAAGGTCGAACACCAGGGCCTCGTCGTCGAAACCATCGGTCGCCACCTCGAACACTTCTGTCACTTCCAGGGTGGGGTCTTTGAGCACCACCTGCGGCTCGGTGGGGTGATCCACTGCCGGAATATCTTCGATGGTATCCAGGGTGATGGCCATCTCGCTGGAGGGATTTTGCACCACCGAGGATTCAACCAGCTTGCGCATGTCAGCAGCCAGCGCACGTGCCCGCTCGACTTCGGCCAGGGCCAGGGTCTCCTGGGCATGCGCCTCTTGAATCTGGCGAATCAGGTTTTCCAGGCGGCGCACTTTGGGGCCGCCCACGCTCTGCACCCGCTGCAAGGACATCTCGAGGTCGGCAATATCGCGGGTCTGGCGCAGCAGGGCTGACTGGAGCCGTTCCTCGAGATGGGCCAGAACCTCCTGCCCCTCTCGCAGCAAGGCCCGCACCGCCGAGGCCTCGGGGTCTTGCTTAATCGCGTTGATCAGCCCGCGCAAACGCCCCACCTCGGGCCAGTCGAGGTAGAGGCTGAAGCGTTTGAGCCCGGCCTCGAGGTCAGTCAATACGCCTTTGGTATGGGCCGATCCCTTGCTCGAACCGGATTTAGAGCCGTTCTCCCCGCTACCGATACCCAGTTCCTTCAGCATTTCCTCGATGCGGCTGCGGGCGGCATTGGGGCTCATTTTGGTCTGAAGCTCGCGGTAGACCAGGCGTTTGAGAATGACCTCAGCCTGTGCTGCATCAAGCCTGTCCGGGCTGACGCCCAGCCGGCGCACGCCCTCTTCCAGCACCATGCGGGTGCGTTCCCCTAGCATGGGCTCGAGGGATCTATTAAGAGTCTGATACAGCGACAAGCCCTGACCTCCAGACAAAACCATAGGATACCAGCACCAAGCCCAGTGTATAGCGCACAAAAAAGTAGGGTGGTTCAAAACGACATTAAGAAATCCTCACAGCCGGGTTAAGGCTCCTTCAATTTTCAATATTAACCCCCTCCAGCACGCAAGACACTCTGAGGGCTGCTCTCATGCGAGCAAGAGCCGGGGAAAGGGGCTGACACAAATAGTACAGCGTAGTATCGGTTGTTGCACTGTGCATAGAAACGCACTTCGTTTTTTCCCCTCTCCTTCGCTCCAGTGCTCAAAGATGCCGCACTCTTCCTTTGAGGTGTTCGATCCAGCGGGTATTGTGGGCTTCGGCTCCGGGCATGTTGCTACTCCGGTAGGCCGGGATGGGCAGGCCCCGGTGATACAGCAAATAGGCGGCCTCACACCAGATGGCATTGAGAATAAAAGCACCCGCAACGGTCGAGATGGGGCCAACCGTCTCGCTGCCAATTTCCACCAGGGCATCTCCGGCTGGGCCGTGGTTGTCCAGCACCAGGTCGGCTATTCCGAGCATGGGTGATCGTTTCTTCTGGGCATACTGGCGGCTCAGGAGGGCCATCACCCGGGCTCCCCTGGCCTTAGCAGCCTGGGCCACTTCCAGCACCACCGCATTGGCTGCGCTGTTGGAAATTGCGATTAACACATCCCCCGGCTCGATGGGGTAGCGTCCGGCTATAATCGAACCATAGCCGGCGGTACGCTCCAGCAGGGTTCCAGCCAGTGCCCCCACCTGAAAAGTAGCACCCGGTTCAACCATCAGGCTTACCGAGGCTAGCCCGCCCGCCCGGTGGAACATCTCCGAAGCCAGCACATGGGAGTGTCCGGTGCCAAACGTGTAAATCAGGTGATCTTCCGCCACGGCATCGGCAATCCAGGTCGCTGCCGTGCGCATAGCGGGGGCCTCTTCCTCGAAGATAGTATCCAGCAGGGCCAAAACGGCAGAGGAGTATCTTTCCAGGCTCATCGGCTCGAGCATACTCCCAGGCAATGGATCCACCCTCCAATGGTGCGCGAATCGCCTCTCCAGGGGAGTTTTCGGCTACGGATACCCTCGAGATATCTGTTGAGACCGCCCCAATCGGCGCCGCTACGGGCGCAGTACCCAGGGGTATACCGAGCCCAGTCGGTGCAAAAAACCCGGATGTACTCAGCCAACCGGTTGTTTGGTGGCAGCCTCGATCAGTGCGCGGAAAATTCCCCACTGCTGTGGCAGCAGTTCGGGGTGCCACTGCACCCCAAGGTAAAAGGGGTGGCCCTCGAGCACCACCGCTTCCACGATACCATCCGGTGCGGTTGCAACGGGGCGCAGCCCTGGGGCCAGGTCTTTGAGGGCCTGGTGGTGATACGAATTCACCCGGAAACGGGGTTCAAACCGTTTGTTCAGGGGGCTCTTGCCGACCTGCTCCAGGCTGTGGCCCAGCACCGGCGGCTCGGCTTTCTGGCTGTGCTGCACGGCGCGAAAACCCTGTGCTGGCAAGTCCTGATAGAGGCTACCCCCCAGGGCCACGTTCATCACCTGAATGCCCCGGCAAACCCCCAGGGTGGGGATGCCGTGCTGGGCGGTGTATCGGGCCACAAAGAGCTCAAGCGCATCGCGCTCGAGGCTGACCTCCCCCATTTCAGGGAGGGGCTCTTCGCCGAAGTGGGCCGGGTCAACATCCACTCCACCCGGCAGCAACACCCCATCCAGTCTGTGCAGGATGGCGGGCAGCCTGTCGCTCTCCTGGGGAGGAAGGATTACAATACCTGCACCCTGGCTTTCCAGTGCCCGCACGTAGGGCTCGAGCAGGCCCCAGATTCTGGTACGAAAAGAGCCTTCTGTGTTACGCGATTGAGGGGTCGCCCCGATGAGCATGTCCCAATCCTACACTGCCCTGCGGCCTGAATTTAAGGAAGCCCTCAAGGAAGCTGCCAAAAACTTCCAGACCCCCTTCTACGCCTACGATTTGCAGACGGTTCTGGAACGCATAGACCGGCTGCAAAAAGCCTTCCCAGGTGGGGAGATTTTCTACGCCATGAAGGCCAATCCCCGCCTGGGCATCCTGCGGCGACTGCTCCAGTGGGGTCTCTTTGTCGAAGCAGTAAGCCTGGGTGAGGTGTACCGGGCCTACAAGGCCGGTTTCCAGCGTAACGAGGTGTTGCTGAATGGGCCGGTCAAGACCCCGGCCATGCTCGAGGAGCTGGACCGAATTGGCATCCCGATTCTGGGCCTCGATTCGCTGACCGACCTCCGACGGGTGATCAGGATGCTGCCCAGGGCTCGCGCCATCCTGCGGGTCAACCCCGACCTGCCCATCGCCACCCACGAGCATCTGGCGACCGGACGCGGCGAGAGCAAGTTTGGTATTTTGCCTGAAGAGGTGGAGCAGGCCCTGGAACTGGCCCGCCGGAGCCGCCTGGAAGTGCTGGGCCTGCATGTTCACCTGGGGTCGGCCCTCGAACACCTCGAGGACTACCAGGCCGGCTACGCGGTGATGGATCGGCTCTACCGCACCCACGGCCCCTTTCAGGTCATCAACCTGGGTGGGGGCTTTGGGCTGGGCCTCGACCTGGGCGAGCTAGGGGCACAGGCTATGGCACTGGCCCACCAGCACAAGGTCGAGTTGTGGCTCGAGCCCGGCCGCTACCTGGTCGCAGAAGCCGGGGTGCTGGTCACACGAACCTGGGGGGTCAAGCGTACCCGGCGCAATTATCTGCTGATTGATGCAGGCATGAGCCAGCTGATCCGGCCCATGCTTTATGGTGCAACGCATCCGGTCGAACCGCTCTACAAAAACCCGGTTATGGAAACCTACGACCTGGCCGGCCCAGCCTGTGAGTCGGGCGATGTGCTGGCCCGCGACGTAACCCTGCCCGAACCCAAAGAGGGCGACTTGCTGGCGATTCTGCAAGCCGGGGCCTACGCCAGCAGCATGAGCAGCAACTACCTCGACACCCCACGCCCCGCTGAGCTTTTGTGGACCGACCAGGGCTGGGAGCTGATCCGCCGTCAGCAGCGTTGGGAAGCTTTGCTGGAAGACGAGCAGTAGAGCGGTTTTCAGTAATAACGGTACCGTCCCACGAATCAACCTGCGGCCCAAATACCAGATTCGGTTAGAACCCGACCGAAGGGAGACGCTTTTTTCGCCGACCGTCCGGGAGGGGGGTGCTCCCGGATTCAAAAAGATCGCCTCG
>NZ_CALMCQ010000216.1 GCF_937863175.1 uncultured Meiothermus sp.
GCCGAAAACAGCAACTGCACCTCTTCCAGTCCCTCGGGGCCGGGTTTTTCCAGAGGCACCAGCCCTACTTTAAAACGGGCGGCTGGCATTCCCAGGGCGCGAATCTCCTCGCTCGTCCTGCTCGAAATCCAGTCAGCGGCCTGGACACGGGCCTCGGAAAGCTGCCCGGCTGCAGCCAGCAGCGCGTTCCAGGCCGTTTCTTTTTGAGTGTAAAGTTCGACCAGACGATCTTCGGCGCCCTCGAGTACAGCCAGCTCGCGCCGCGAGGCCTCGGCAAACTCCAGGATGGCCGGAATGCCCGAACCGTACTTGCGCTCGAGTTTATCAATCAGGGCCAGACGGGCCTCCACCTCATCCAGGCGGCCAGGGTCAGCCTCGAGGCTCTCCAGGTAGTCCTCTAGTTCGCGGCTCACCGCCCGCAGGCCATCCAGGGCAGTCTCGAGATCCCGGCCCAGGTGCTCCAGTTCTGCATCAAAACGCCCGGCAGCCTTCACCTCTCTCGAGGCCAGGGTCACCAGGCCCAGCGCATCGCCATCCCCGCTGAGCGCAGCAATGGCCGCTGAAACCCGCTCGCGCAGGGTCTCTAAGTGGCGCAGGCGCTCCGCTTCCTGCAAAAGCCGCTCGTCCTCCCCCGGCACCAGTCTGGCCTGGTCAATTTCACTGGTTTGAAACCGCAAAATATCCCGCTTGCGCTCCCGCTCGCGGGCCGCTGCCTCGAGGCGTTCGGTCTCGCTCTGGATGGCCTGAAACTGCGAATAGGCACGGTGGTACTGCTCGATCCGTCGCGGCTCTACCTGCGAATCGAGCAGTCTGCGCTGGGCCTTGCGGCTGAAGAGGGCCAGGGCTGCGTGCTGGGCATGGATGGTCAGGTGTTGCGCGGCCTCCTCGCTCAGCTCCTTGAGGCTTACCACCTCACCCTCAATGCGCGGTGTGCTGCGCCCCAGGGAAACCTTGCGCGAAAGGCTCTTCCCGGTAAAAAAAGCGGTTACCAGCAGCGTATCGGCCCCGGTGCGCATCAGACCCTCGGCCTTTTCTCCCAGCAACAGCGATAGCGCATCCACCAGCACACTCTTGCCCGCGCCGGTTTCGCCGGTCAGCACCGTCAGGCCGGGGCCAAACTCGAGCGCAACCCGTTCCAAAACCGCCAAGTTTTGCACCTCGAGGCGTTCCAGCATACCCAAATGTAGGGTATCATACTGGTTTTGTTGATAACAGAATGGTGGTGGGGCCCATAAAAAATCTAGCCGACGCCTCCCCCGTTGTGGTCTTTGTCGCCGGGTCTACCCTACCGGCTCGTTGAAAGCATCCTGACCGCCGCGGGTCACAGGTCTATCGAAGTTCCGTACTCGAGGCTCGAGTACCGGGTACATCGGATGCCGGCGCGAGACCCGACCCGGCTCCAGGCCGGTATAGAGTATTTTTGTCTCCCACCAACCCTTATACTGTGGCCACTAAGGAGGTTCACATGATTCGCACTGTCGCCCTGGTTGGGCACAGCGGAAGTGGAAAAACCACCCTCGGCGAAGCGCTCCTCTACTTCACCGGGGGCAAGGATCGCATGGGCAAGGTGGAAGAGGGCAACACCACCTCGGACTATACCCCGGAGGAGAAGGCCCACCGGGTCTCGGTTCGTACAGCGGTGTTGCCCCTGACCTACCAGGGGCATCGGATCTACCTGCTCGATGCACCGGGCTATGCCGATTTTGTGGGAGAGATTCGTGGCGCAATGGAAGCCGCCGATGCGGCGGTGGTGGTGGTGCCCGCCGAGACTGGCGTACAGATCGGAACTGAACGGGCCTGGACCGTCGCCGAGCGGTTGGAGCTACCGCGCATGGTGGTCGTCACCAAGCTGGAAAAGGGCGGCGACTTTTTTGCTCTGCTCGAGGATCTGCGCTCCACCCTCGGACACATCATCCCGGCCCACCTGCCGCTCTACGATAATGGGCAGTGGGTAGGGCTGATTGATGTGCTGCACGATAGAGCCTTCCGCTACGTGAAGGGCCGCCCGGTGGTGGCCAGCATCCCCGAAGACCAGAGAGCAACCGTCGAGAAATACCGTAACGAAGCCCGCGAAGCCATCATCGAGACCGACGAAGCCCTGTTGGAGAAATACCTCGAGGGCGGCGAGGTGGAAGATGTGGCCCTCTCGAGGGCCTTCCACGAGGCGGTACGTAAAGGCCAGATCTACCCGGTAGCGATTGGCTCCTCGGGGGCCTTGATTGGCCTGGATATGCTGCTGGATCTGGTTCTGGAGGCCCTGCCCTCCCCCAGGGAGCGCTGGGGCGAAGGCAGTGCAGCCGCCAAAGTGTTCAAGGTGCAGGTAGACCCCTTTATGGGACAGGTGGCGTTTGCCCGGCTGTACCGGGGCAAGGTTAAGGTGGGCGACACCCTGCAGTCGGACAACGGCTCGGTGCGCCTGGCCCACCTCTATACGGCCAGGGGGAAGGACCTGGTGGAACTGGAAGAAGCCGAGGCCGGCACTATTCTGGCCCTGCCTAAAGCCGACCATCTACACAAAGGGATGGAACTTTGGCAGGGACAGAAGCTCGAGTTCCCCTCGGCCCGCCTGCCTGACCCCAACGTGATGATTGCCATTGCGCCCGAGTCTCGCAGCGACGAGACCAAGCTGGGCGATGCCTTACGAAAGTTGCTGGAAGAAGACCCCAGCCTGAAGTTTGAACGCAACCCCGAGACCTCCGAGCAAATCTTGTGGGGTATGGGAGACTTACACCTGGAAACCGCCAGGGAACGGCTGGCCGACTATGGGGTGAAGATCGCTAGCCGCCCCCCCAAAATCCCCTACCGTGAGACCATCCGCCGCAAGGCCGAGGGTCAGGGGAAGCACAAAAAGCAGTCGGGTGGGCACGGCCAGTACGGCGATGTCTGGTTGCGCCTGGAACCCCATGAGGATTACAAGTTTGACTGGGAGATTACCGGAGGCGTAATTCCCACCAAATACACCGAGTCGGTGGAAACCGGTATCAAAGAAGCCGCCCGGTCTGGGCCTCTGGCCGGCTATCCGGTAATCGGTTACCGGGCTGCTGTTTACCACGGCTCCTACCACGATGTGGACAGCTCCGACATGGCTTTCCAGCTAGCGGCTCAACTGGCATTTAGAAATGTAGTGGCCCAGGCCAGCCCGACCCTGCTCGAGCCGGTCTACAAGCTCCGGGTTTTCGTGCCCCAGGAGCGGGTGGGGGATATTCTCTCAGACATGCAGTCGCGCCGGGGCCGCATCCTGGGCATGGATCAGGAGGGAGCGCTGGCCGTGGTGAATGCCGAGGCCCCACTCGCCGAGATTCTGGAATACAGCCGCACTCTTTCGGGACTAACCCAGGGAACGGGAGCCTACAGCCTGGAATTCTCGCACTACGCCGAAGTGCCCCCCAACCTGGCCCAGAAAGTAATTGCCGGACGGCAAAAGGCCGAAGCCTAGGCTGCAGGGTCGGATCGCTGACCCCTCATGGTCATCCATGGGGGGTTTGGAATTTGCTCTCACGAAACCCTCGACCCGCATTAACACACCTTTTAGACTCCTTGCCTGTGGATTGAATCGTTCCCAAGATTCTTCTATGATCCTTAAGGGCTTTGTCCTATGGAGGAACCCATGGTTCATTTGCATCAATTGCGAAGCGTACTCGTCATAGGGCTGGCAGGTCTTCTTGCGGCCTGCGGTGGTCTTCAGCCCACCACCGAGCCGCTTTCCAGAGCCGATGCGCAGAAGCTCAGAGACTCCCTGCTTCAAAGCAACAAATACCTGGTCGCAGCCATTGCCCACCCTTCGGGGGTGGTCACCACCAGCAGCGTTGGGGGCCTCAACCTGCCTACTCCGGTAGCGAATCTGATTCTGGCTTCTGGGCTGGACCCTCAGGCCATTAACTGCACCGCCAGCGAAACGCCTCCCAGGGCCCAGCAGCAAGACCTGGACAACGACAAGATCCCCCTTCAGGCCAGCTACGCGGTGGATTGCACGGTGGGCGATACGCGGCTCAAAGGGGGCATTGTAATCAAGGATAAAAACGACAACGACCCCAGAAGCGGCTACACCGTAAACACCGACCAGTATGAACTCACCTTCAATACCGGTAAGTTCAATGAGTCGGGCATCAAGCTCGATCTGGATGTGGACGTAACCTGGAGCAACCCAGATTATGCCGTCCGTTACAACTTCAACTTTGAAATCTATGGCAGTGACGGGCGTTTTGGCACTACCTACGCCTACACCGCCACCTACGTCCCCGACAATGCCCAGACGCCGTTCACGGCTGGCACCCTCAACTATGATGGTTCGCTGGATTTCCGCACCGCTACCAGGCTCTACCGTCTGAGCGGCAAAGCCACAGCCCTCAAGTTCAGCAACACCTGCAAAGAAACCTTCGTCGGCGGAAGCTGGAGCCTGGAAGACACCCGTGGAAATAAGCTCCTGGTGGTCTACAACGCCTGCAACAACGTAACCGTCACCTATAACGGCGAAGCGCTGTAGCCCTGGCCCAACCATACAAGCCCAAATCCTGCACATCTTCTGACTCAGGCGAGTACCATATGTGTATGGCTCGCCTGATGATTTTGGTGGTGTTTTTGCTCGGCCCGGCCCTGGCCCAGAGTCTGCTAGCCCTGGCCCCCCAGGGGGCTGTGGCAGGTTTCTACATGAACGACCTTAGGGGCAGCCGCTACCTGAGCGGGCTGGCTACCGACTGGAAGCAGAGCGGCATGGAGGCCTTCTTGGGCCGCGAACTGCGTAAGCAGGCCGGCAACGATGCCGACCTGTTGGGCATCGCTGCGGGCGGCGTGGCGGTGGCTCTCTATAGCGATGGATTTTTTGTGGTGACCCGCCCCAGCGCTACCGCCATGCGGGCTCTGCGCCGGGATACCAGGGGGCTGCGCCCACAGGGCGGCTGGTTGGTGGGAAGCGACCAGGAGACCATGACTGGTTTTAGCCGCGAGCTGGCGTTTATTGCCACCCCCAAGTATGCCCGCTTGTTTTTGCAGAACCGCCGGGGCTTGCAGGCGCCGGTGCGAGGAGACATCGTGCTCTGGGGTACGCCGCCGCAAGACCTGTTGCAGAGCCTGAACCTGCCGGCCCGGGCCAGTGGTGCAGTCCGCACCCTCCGTCGCTTCAGCTATGCCATCCAGCTCACGGCTGGAGGCTACACCGAGGAGGCCCGACTGGACGTGAACCCAGCCCCCGACCCGGCGCTGGCCAGTCTACTGCTGCCCAAGGAACGTCCCTACAACGCCGCAGACCTCCCACAGGGCCTCGCAGTTTCGGTGGGCGTGCTGGATCTAGGGCGGGTAGGAGCCTACTTGCCCGGTCTGTTGCGCGAGTTCGATCTGCAGCTCAACCTCGATCTGCGGGCCTTTGGCTCGCGCTTTGCCGCCGTGACGGTTAAGGGGCCGCCGCCCGCCCCAGATGGGCGCAGTGAGGCCATCCTGGGCCACAGCCTGTTCTACTGGGAGGTGCGCGACCCTGCCACCGCTGAAGCCAATCTGCTGGCGCTGTTGCAGAGTCTGGCAGCCTTTGCGACCCCGGATGGACAGGGTGGTTTCAGGGTTCTTGGAAACGAAGGCGGCTTCAAAGCAGTGGAAGTGGGTCTGGCCGGAACCCTCTTCTACAAGCTCGAGCCCACCCGCCTGGTGCTGGCAACCAGCCGGACTGCCCTCGAGGCCCTCAACAACCCCCCCTGGGGCCAGGATCGCAACTTCCAGCGCTTCCGCGTCCGGGTTCCTGCCCATGCGGTTGGCTACACCTTTAGCAATCAGGGCTCGGCTTTGCAAGAGCAGCTTAGGCAGATCGGCACCACCCTACCCCAGACCATCGGCAGCGACCTCGACCAGCAGACCTCCCGCGAGCTTGCCCGAGCCCTCAGCGACTTCACCGATCGGCTGGCCAGGCGTTTTGGGTCAGGGCTTTCCTACGCCGTGGTGGAGGGCAACAGCCTGATTAGCCGGGGTTTCTACGAGGTACGCTGGTAAAAAGCGCCCACAGCGCTGAGACCTGGGCTTGGGAAGAAAAACCGACCGCCAGGGACACGAAATACCTATGAGTCAGGGC
>NZ_CALMCQ010000217.1 GCF_937863175.1 uncultured Meiothermus sp.
CATATTCGACAATCTCGTCAATGGTTTCGGCGACCGGCACTTCGGCCACGGCAAAGGCGGCCAGCTTGCTCTCGGGGGTGCCTACATTGCCCATGATGATGGCCCCAGCATGGCCCATCTTTTTGCCCTTGGGTGCGCTGCGTCCACCGATAAAGCCCACCACCGGCTTCTTCATGTGCTCTTTGATGAAAGCAGCGGCATCTTCCTCATCCGAACCGCCAATCTCGCCGCAGACCACCACGGCATGGGTTTCGGGGTCGTCGTTGAACATGGGCAACAGGTCTTTGAAGGTCGAGCCAATGATGGGGTCGCCTCCGATACCCACGCAGGTCGAGATACCATAACCCGCATCCGATAGGGCCTTGGCGGTTTCATAGGTCACCGTGCCCGAGCGGGAAATTAGCCCCACGCGGCCCTTTTTGAAGACGCTGGCCGGCATGATGCCCAGTTTGCACTCTCCGGGGGTAATCAGGCCGGGGCAGTTGCCGCCAATTAATCGCACGTTGCCCAGGGCCTTGATTTCGGCTACGGCTTTCACCATATCCATGGTGGGAATGCCCTCAGTAATAAGCACTACCAGCGGAATCCCTGCGTTAGCGGCCTCGAGGGCGGCATCGGCTGCACCCGGCGCAGGCACAAAGATGATGGAAGCATCAATATGGTGGTGCACCGCGGCTTCCTTGACCGTATCGTAGACCGGCACGCCCAGGGTGGTCTGTCCGCCTTTGCCCGGAGTAACTCCGGCCACCACCCGGGTGCCCGCTTTCATCATGGCCTCGGCGTGGAAGGCCCCTTCGCGTCCGGTTATACCCTGGACAATTACACTGGTATGTTTGTTGACCAGGATGCTCACTTGGTACCTCCGGTCATCGAAATAATGGCTTTGGCTGCTTCTACCGAGGTGGGATACATATAGACCGGGCGGCCCTTTAGCAGCGCCTTGGCCTCGGCCTCGGCGGTTCCAGCCACCCGCATGGCTACTGGTTTGGTCAGGATTCCCTCATCCATGGCCCGGATCACCCCCTTGGCTACCTCGTCGGAACGGGTGATGCCCCCGAAAATATTGATGAAAACCCCCGTGACGTCGGGGTCTTTGAGTACCACCTTGAGAGCATTGTAAACAGTATCGGCCTTGGCTCCACCGCCAATATCCAGGAAGTTGGCAGCCTTCCCCCCGGTTCGCTGCACCAGGTCGAGGGTGTACATCACCAGCCCGGCACCGTTGCCAATCACGCCCACACTGCCATCCAGCTTGACATAGCTAAAGCCGTAGTTAGAGGCTTCGACCTCGAGGGGATGCTCGGCTTCGAACTCGCGTAGCGGGGTGAGGTCGGGATGGCGGTACAGTGCATTGTCGTCCAGCACGATTTTGGCATCGGCAGCCACCACCTCGCCGGTATCGGTGATGACCAGCGGGTTAATCTCGGCGGTGGAGGCATCAATGCCCACATAGGCCTGATAGAGCTTGACCAGCAGATCGGCCAGCTTGTTGAGGTTGCCTTCCATGCCTGCCCGTTTGACCAGTTCCCGCGCTTCAAACGGACGCAGGCCCGTCTGGGGGTTGATGGGGTATTTGATCAGGGCATAGGGGCGGGTCGCGGCCACTTCTTCGATGTCCATGCCCCCTTCCTTGGAGAGCATCAACACCACCCGCTGGGTTACCCGATCCAGAATCATGCCGGCGTAATACTCCCTGGCGATGTTGATACCTTTGGCTACCAGTACCTTTTTGGTGATGAAGCCCTTGATGTTCAAACCCAGAATCTGGGCCGCTTTTTCACGGGCCTCTTCGGGGTTCCTGGCGAGCTTTACTCCACCGGCTTTGCCGCGCCCGCCGGTGTGTACCTGGGCTTTGATCACCACCAGATCGCCATACTCAGTTGCAATCTGCTTGGCTTCATCGGCGGTAAATGCGACTTTGCCAGGGGGAACCGGGATGCCGTACTTGGCGAGGATGTCTTTGGCCTGATATTCGTGTAGATTCACGCTTGCCTCCAGGGTTCTGGGTCTAAATCTGTGGGTGTGGGCACCCTTTTTGACGCTAGCCATTATATGTACTTTCTCCCCAGACCGAAACGCTACACCTGCATCTGGGCCGGATATAGCTGCTGCTATAGCGGATTCGATTGACCCGTACTGCCGAATTGGTTCTGCCGCGCAAGAGTCTGGGTCGGCCAGCCAGCCTTACGAGGGGGCATATCCCTCGAGGCACAAGCAGCGCCTACGGTCTGGTAATGTCCCGGTAATCGTCGGAAGCTAGCCTGGGGGTGTGGAAGAGCCGTTCCTCACCATCGGGGGTAGAGTTGTATGCGTGCACTTGTTCCTTTGCTCTGGTTGCTTTCCCTGGCTCTGGCCGGGCCAGTAGCCGTCCTGGTGGTGGACGAGCGGGTACTGGAGGGTGGCTCGGTGGTGCGCTACACCGGAGTCCAGCGCTTCCCCATCGCTAGCGAGGCCGAATTACAACCCCTGCTGCGCCGACTCAGCCGACCGCCCAGCCCGGCGCGATTCATTTATGACCGCCGGAGGGGCTGGATTGCCGTGCAGAAGTTTGGCTACCGCTTCGACCTCGAGGCGGTTCGACGGGCCTACAGAGCGGCAGTTGAGCTGGGCAGGCGGGAGTTTGTTCTGCCGGTAGTGGTACAAGAACCACAGCCCAGTGTTGAAGACCTGGCCAGAAGTGGAATCGTAGAGCTATTTGGTGAGGCCCGTATTGGCTTTGCAGGCTCGGTTCCGAGCCGTATTCACAATATCCGACTGGCCTCCTCCAAACTCGACTCCATCCAGATTCTGCGCGGAGCGGTATTTTCCTTCAACCGTTCACTGGGGCCAGTAACGCTGGCTGCCGGATACCAGAGGGCCTGGGTGATTGTCAGTGACCGAACCGTCTGGGGGGTGGGGGGCGGGGTCTGCCATGTCTCGTCTACTCTGTTCAGGGCGGCTTATTTTGCGGGTCTGCCCATTCTCGAGCGTCATCCCCATAGCTACCAGATCGGTTTTTACCGTCCCACAGGCCTGGATGCTGCGGTGGCTCCTGGCAGAGACCTGCGTTTCCGAAACGATACCCCTGCCGACCTGCTGATTCAGGCCTCTATCCAGGAGCAGGCGCTGGTGTTTCGCCTTTTTGGCAGGCGCGATCGGGACGCGCAGTGGCGCGGGCCGGTAATGGTCTGGCGCAGCCCACCCCTGCCCGCCCGGTTTATCTACGATCCCACCCTACCCCCGGGCAGGCGCAGGCAAATTGATTTTGCCGCTGAGGGTGCGCTGGTGCGTATATATCGCACAGTGCGGCTGCACACGGGCGAGATCCGGCAGGACGTGCTGGTAAGCCGTTACCGGCCCTGGGGAGCAGTGTTTCTGGTAGGCCCTGGCAGTGGATCAACCTTACAGAACCCGGCTGGAAAATGAACACCAGACTTCGCCTGGCTGGGCCAATAATTGCGCTTGATCCTCCCCAGGGTGAGTATCTGCAACCCATGCGCCATGTCCCCGCCCTGCAGCCTCAGCAGCTCGAAGTGAGGGAGGATTTGTTTGACCCCTCGGTGGCAAAAGCGGCGTTGCCGCGAGGGGAACCGGGGTGCCCGACTGGCTGGTGAGTTCTGATGCCATCAAGGATGGTTGGGCAAATCATGTGGGACTTGCCAGATTCCGAATAGAGTACCTGCGCAGGGTGTCATTGCTTGATTTACAAGAAAAAAGGAACCCGATGGAGAGTGTTTCAGGGCATGGTGGTAATGCCCTGGTAATAGGAGGGGGGATACTGGGATGCAGAAAGGAGTGAAATTGCGCCGGTAAGCTAGATAAATCGTTTTTTGCGGTAAATGCGGGTCGGGCGCAATTCCCGAGTGAATACCAGTCCACTCATGGCCCAAGGCACAAGCGGAAACCACTTGGGATTTATGAAAGCCATGGAATCCTGATATGACCACGAAGATGGAAAAGTATCTTGAATGGTTCGTAACCAGAAATCGGTGGGGTGCTTATGACAACCAACTCACAGACCTGGGGCTGGGTACTGGTGGCTCTTGGTGTCTTATTTTTACTTCAGAACATGGGGCTTCAGATCGCTGGCTGGATCTGGGGGGGCATGATTCTGGCAGCGGGGGCAGGCTTTATCTGGTACTTCCAGCATGACCGTAGCCAGTGGTGGCCGCTTATACCCGGCTTCACCCTGTTGGGCCTGGGTACCTTGATCCTGTTTGAACCCATTTTGGGCGGCAACCTCGGAGGCGGCATCTTTTTGGCCGCGATTGGCCTGGGCTTTGTGGCGGTTTACTTTGTCCGGCCCGGCAACTGGTGGGCCTTGATTCCCGGAGGCACGCTCCTGACCCTGGGAGTGGTTGCGGGCTCGGGGGCGCAGGATAATGCGGGTGGGGTGCTGTTCTTCACAGGGCTGGCCATCACCTTTGGCGTGGTTTTTTTGGTAGGGCAGCGCTGGGCAGTATTCCCGGCTTTGGCTTGCTTAGCCCTGACCCTGGTTACCGCTACTGCGTTGCAGGGTCTGGGAGGCTACATCTTCCCGCTGGCCTTGCTGGCCGCAGGGGTTTATCTGCTGATGCGACGTGGGGGGCCGGGCGCAGGGGCGAACCCATCGGAAGGCCAGTTCCAGGCGAAGGAGGGAGAGCAATAAACGCACCTCGAGACCGCCCCGGACAGTCCCAACCCCGATCTGGAGCAGACCCTGCGCGAGGGCGCACAAAACCTGCAAGGGCGGGCCCGGGAGGTTTCCGAGCGCATACGGGGAGGCCAGGAATCCCAACTGCTGGGGTGGGCTTTGGTCGTGGCCGGGATCTGGTTTTTACTGCGGCAACTGGGCTGGATTGAGGTGGATGAGGATGTGATATTTCCGTTGCTACTGATTGGGATTGGGGTGCTGGTGTTGCTGCGCAAGGCCGGAAGGTAGGTGGGGTTATGGTGAAAAAAACCGCTCCAGGTGGACGGTGGGGAATCGCCCTGATTGCGATTGGGCTTTTGTGGCTCTTCACCAGTTTGGGCTGGTTGTCATGGGATTTCTGGGCCGTTTTGTGGTTGCTGTGGCCCCTGGTGCTGATCTTGTTTGGACTCAGCTTTCTGTTGCGGGATAATCCCCAGCGCATCCCGGTGCTCATGGCGGTGGGGCTGGTCGGCGGGGGATTGCTCTGGATGTGGCATGCGCGGACAGGGGCGCAGGGTGCTTTGGAGCAGATATCCATCCCGTTGGGCCAGGTGGATCAGGCGCAAATCCGGCTTGCACCAGGGGTGGGGAGGCTCGAGATTTCTGCGCTGGAAGAGGGTTCTGCCAGCCTGATTCAGGGGCAGATACGGCTGTTGCGGGGGGAGCGCCTGGAGCGCCGCAGCGATGTGCAGGGTGGCGTGGCAATGGTGGCCCTGGAGGCTCGAGGTCGCAGCAGTGGATCTATGCGCAACCGAGAAGGCTGGGAACTCAGTCTCTCGCCCAGGGCCGATCTGCGCCTGAATGTGAACACGGGGGTCGGGGAAACCTTGCTCAACCTGCGCAACCTCCGGATGAGCAGTCTGGAGGTGAGCAGTGGGGTGGGGCGGGTGCAGATTGAACTGCCCGAGCGGGGCATTTACCGGGCCAGGATTGAGGGCGGGGTGGGTGAACTGGACATACGTATCCCGCAAAATGTTGCAGTGCGGCTGGAAGCCAGAACCGGCCTGGGCGGGCTGGAAGTGCCCGACGGCCTGCTCAAGAAAGGCGATAACCGCTACGAAAGCCCCGATTATGCCCGCGCGGCCCATAGGGCTGACCTCGAGGTGAGGGGAGGGGTGGGGCGGGTGGTGCTCCGCAAGTAGCAGGGGCGAGCAAGACCTGTTCTACGACGGGGGCGCGTTTTCAAGGCCACCGGACGTACCCCTGATGTGAGACCCACGGTTTGGACAGCAGGCCGGAGGGCATCACCGCTCGGCTTTGGAGGCCGGGTGGTCGCTTTCCTCGGTCTGGAGCTTTCCGAAGAGCAGGCGGCCAATCTGGGTCTGGATGGACTGGGTGATGACCACCCCTACTTCCTTGCCTTTGAAGGGGAGGGCATCGTCAACCACGACCAAGATCG
>NZ_CALMCQ010000218.1 GCF_937863175.1 uncultured Meiothermus sp.
GCAGCCTTTTTTTTGGGCCTGGGGGTATCGGTCGTTAATTTCCACTGCAATGCCCTACCGCTGGAACTCTATCCAAAAGGCCAGATGGCTATGCTCAACCGCATCAATGCGGCCTTTGGGTTGGGAGCGGTGCTGGCTCCATTGCTGATGGTCTGGCTGCCCTGGCGCACTGGCTATGTGGTGCTGGCAGCGGTGGCTTTGCTGGCGGCAGGGCTGCTGTGGAGGGCACCTGCACCGCCAGCACGGCTGCTTGCCCGAGAGACCAAGGGGCAGTCTGGGCTGCTGCCCTATGTATTGCTGGCAGTGGTGGCGTATGTGGCTCTGGAGCTAGTGGTCTCGAGTTTCTCCGGCCTCTATTTGCGCCACCTTGGCTACGACCCGTTCTGGGTGGGGGTGTTGCTCTCGCTGTACTGGGTAGCGCTCACGGTGGGGCGCTTGTGGTTGGCGGACTTCATCGCGGCCCGCCCCCTGGCACGGCTGGCCTGGCTACACCTGGGGGCGGCTCTGGTGCTGCTGTGTTATTTTGTGCCCCCCCTGGCCTGGCTGTTTCCACTGATTGGGTTTTTTGTGGCCCCAACCTTTCCCACCCTCTATGGTTTTACCCAGCGGTATATCGGTTACTCAGCGCTGGCTTATTTGTTCTACGCGGCTGCGGTGGGCGGCAACCTGATCCCAGCAGCCTTTGCCCTGGTTCCCAAGGAAAGTCTGGCCCTGGGTATGCTGGGCGTGGTGGTCTGGATGGCGATCATGACCTACCTGCTCCGGAGAAAAAGTGAAGCTCAAAGCCCTGCTCTTCGACCTTGATGGCACCCTGGCCGATACCGACCGACTGCACGAGCAAGCCTGGCTCGAGGGGCTGGCCCAGTATGGCCTCCTGGGCGACCACCACTACTACCAGACCCAAATAAGTGGCGGCCTCAACCCCGAGATTGTGCGGCGGTTGCTGCCGCAGCTTTCCCAGGCCGAGGGCGAGGCTTTTCTCGAGCAAAAGGAGGCCCGTTTCCGTGAACTGGCCGGTGGGGTTAGGCCGTTGCCTGGCCTGGGCGAACTTTGGGACTGGGCCAGAAGCAGGGGTCTGTGGCTGGCCCTGGTCAGCAATGCACCCAGGGTCAATGCCCTTCACCTGCTCGAGCAGTTCAACCTGGCCTTCGACCGGATTGTCCTGTCCGAAGAACTCCCTGCTGGTAAACCCGACCCGCTGCCCTACCGCACCGCGCTACAGCAACTGGGCATCGAGGCGGAGGAGGCGGTGGCCTTCGAGGACTCGCCCTCGGGCATCCGGTCGGCGGTGGGGGCTGGCATCCGCACCGTCGCGCTAACCACCGGACACCCCGCCGACAGCCTGGAAAAAGCCGGAGCCTTGCTCTGCATCGCCGACTTCGGCGATCAGTGCCTGTGGGACTGGCTGCGGAACCACGACCCGCTGTGAGCATGGCCCAGCTTAATACACCCAGGGAATCAGCTTTTTGACCCGGCGCCGGTAGCTTTGATACTCGAGGTGGCGTTCTTCCAGCCAGCGTTCCTCGAGGCCCGCCTTCCAGTTCAGCCACCCAAACAAAAGCCCCCACAATAGAAGCGTCCAGGGGTTCAGGTGGGCCAGGCTGCTGCCCAGAGCCCACAACAACACCCCCGCATAGATAGGATGCCGCACCACCCGGTACAGCCCCCCCTGCACCAAAAACCCATCTGGCCTGGGCCTGGGCAGCGCAGTCAGATTGCGCCCCAGTTGCCACGCCGCCAGCAGCAGCACCCCCAGGCCCGTCCAGGCCAACCCCCGCCCCAGCCAGGTAAGCCAGGGCGGGCTAAAGGAAGGCGTGAGCCACAAAGCCAGCACCAGCAGCCCCAGCAGGACAAATTGCCCCACCACATACCCCTCGCCCCGCTCGCCGAAGCGCATGGGTACAGGATACAGGGCTTGATATTTATGGGTCTGGCGCAATAATAGAACAAAAGCTCTCTAGCATTCGTTTAGCCACCCATTTTGAGGAGGTGAGCACAGCATGAAGGAGCTGGATGTTCTGATGGAATTCCTAGAAATGCCGCTTGGAAGTGCTGACGCGGTGTTCGATAAGTTCTCCCAGGTACCCGGCGCTCTTCTGCACGGTGAAGGACTGGAACGCTTCCTGTTTATCAAGGGTGAGCGAGCCAACAAGGTCGTACTCGTCGCACATGCCGATACCTTCTGGGATGAACATTACGAGCGATCGCATGCATTTGAACCAAAAGAGCTCGAGTTCAAGGACGGAATCATCAAGAACAAGAAAGGTGGGCTCGGCGCTGACGACCGGGCTGGCTGCGCGATGATCTGGCTACTCAAGGAGATGGGGCATTCCATCCTCATAACCGACGGCGAAGAAGGGGGTAGAAAAGGTAGCAAGTGGTTGATGCACGAGAACCCCGATATTGCCCACCGCATCAACTCGGAGCATCAGTTCATGATCCAGCTAGATAGAAGAGGGGCCAGGGATTTCAAGTGCTACTCAGTGGGTACTGACAAGTTCAGAAGCTACGTTGGGGAAATCACGGGCTACTCAGAGCCAGACTACTCCAGCTATACGGACATCGTCACCCTTTGCAGTGATATCTGCGGGGTGAACCTCAGCATTGGGTACTGCGAGGAGCACTCCGAAAATGAGCATCTAAAGTTTCAGAAGTGGCTGAACACGCTAGACCGGTGCCGCCAATGGCTATCGGAACCCGAGCTGCCTAGGTTCCCCAGGCTATAGCCCCACAGTTCCACGCGCTGCGTTGGGCCAAGGGCCTAGTTGCGCCGTAGCACCTCGGCGTCGGCGGGGCGTTTGCGCAGGGCCTGGGGGGTGAGGTTGGCCCTGCGGAAATTGCCAAAGTCGAGGTCGGCTACCACCCGGTTGGCGCCGTCGCGGAGGGTGATGGAGATGGGACGGGGGTCGGACTTAAGCACCAGAATTTCCATGCTGGCAAAGCCCAGCGAGGCATCCCGGGGGGTGCCGGTGATGCGCCAGACCGCTCCGGCGGGGATGTTCTGCTCGCCCGCCAGCCGTAGCGTGACCCGCTCGGTGAGCTGGTTGAAGTCGCCGAGGTCGGTCAGGTTGAACCCCAGGCCCTCCACGCGGGCTCTGCTGCGGGGCTGGATAATCACCTGGTTGGTCAGGAACAAGTAATTCCAGACCTCTTTGTCGGAGATCACCACAAAGTTGCCTTCCAGGGCGGCGGGTTTGTTGAACTCCACTCGAGCCAACTGCTCCCGGCCCGGAATTACCTGCAATCTGAACTCGGCCTCCTGGCTGCTGCCATCGGGCAGTTGAATCCTGCCGCTAATGGTGGCCTCCCAGGGCGAGCGATCCAGATTGGCCTGCACCTGGCGGGTGATCTCGGCGATGCTCTGGGCGAGTACAAAGCCCGAGAACAGGATCGCGAGGGTTAGCAGTCTCTTCATTCATTGCCTCCAAAATCGAGCGTGTATCTCAGCCACAGGGAAAATCGGCCATCGTAGTCTGCATCCGCGCGGAAGCCATATGCTTCTAAGCCCAGGTTAGCAGCCCATGGATAGGCTAAGGTTAGACGCAATTTAAGATTGTTGAGCTGTTCCGGGTCTAGAGGGGTCGTCAGGGCTGCTTCGAGTCGGTTGAGCTGCCCGGCGCGAAGGGTGGTATCGAGCAGGGTTCCCGCCCCATTCAGTTCCCCCCGCCAGCCCAGCAAGCCGTAGAACCTCGAGTCCTCTACCCCCAGCCCGAAGGTGTAGGTCTGAGCCTGGCGCAGCGCATAGGTCAGCTCGCCGGAACCTCGAGCAATACCCAGCAGGTCTCGATTGAAGCCAAGTTGCAGGCCCAGGGTCTGCCGGGCCTCGAGGCGGTAGCGCCCGCCCAGCCCCAGCTTGAGTCCGCCTTGGGCCTCGTCGCCTACCCACAAACTGGAGCGCAGGGTGTTGCTGTAAAGGGCCTCGAGACTGGCCGCTACCGGCCCAAAGATTCCACTGGCGCTGCCCTGTATACCCCAGCCCGCAAATCCCAGACTGGCCTGCACCCCGTAGCTCACCCGGCCCAGGGCGCTAAACTCCACAGCACTGCCCAGGCCGACCCCCAGTGCACCGCGCTGAAGCCGGGCCTGCAGGTCAAAGCCGCCCAGCGGCAACGCAACCTCGAGGGTGGGCGTCAGATACTCGGGCGATAGGCGACCGTACAGCCCGAAGGTGAGGGACTGTCCCAGGCCGAAGGCCGAAAGCTGAAGGCCCAGCGCGATGATGACGAGATGCAACGAACGCTGGTATCTGTGTCTTAAATATTCCATCTGACTCACGTGAATCCCTTCCGCTGCGGTACAGGCTGCCTGGCTTGCGAGGCCAATGCCGCGACCTCCAAAAACAGATTACCCGACCCCTATGCAGCCAGCCGCTTGCCAAAGCGCAGGCTTGCCAGGCCCAGCACAGCCACGCTGAAAATGATCAGCGCAACCAGATCCACCCAGAGGGTCTCGAGGCCGGCTCCCCGCAGCATTACCCCGCGCGTACCATCAATCAGATAGCGGGCCGGGATAATTGCCGACAACCCCTTGAAAAAGAGGGGCATTCCATCCACCGGGAACACAAAACCCGAAAGAAAGATGGTGGGCAGGATGTAGGCAAAGGTGCCAAACACCGCCTGAATCTGGGTACGGGCCAGGGTGGAAATCAACACCCCTACCCCCAGCGAGCCCAGCACGAAGAGTACAATTAGCCCGAACAACAGCAGCAAGCTGCCGCTTACCGGCACCCCAAACACCCAGTGCCCAATCGAGAGCACCACCAGGCTGACCAGGGTGGCGATCACGAAATAGGGCAGCACCTTGCCCAGTACCACCTCGTAAGATTTGATGGGGCTGGCAATCAGCGACTCCATGGTGCGGCTTTCGTTTTCGCGCACAATCGAGAGTGCAGTCAGCAGCACCGTAAAGATGGTCATGATCAGGCCGATGATGCCGGGAATCATGAACCAGGCCGTCTTGTTGTCCGGGTTGTAGAGGGTGTGGAGGGTGGGGGTGAGGGGTGGGGTGGTAGCGGTACCGGCCAGCACCTTGCCCGCCAGCAGGCGGCTGTTGACATCGCCGAGCACTTTGCGCAAGGCGGCCTGGGACTGGAAGGCGAAGTTGGGGTCGGAGCCATCCACGAACACCTCGAGCTGCACCGCTTTGTCCTGCCGCACGGTTTGCAGGGCCCCGGCTGGAATCACCAGCCCTACGCGGGCCCGGTTTTCCCGAATGGCCTGCGGAACCTGTTCGGGGTTTTGGGCCGTGTAGGGGATGGTGAAGCGATGGTCTTTTTGCAGCTCTTGCAGCAGATGCTGGCTGATGCGGTCTTGCGAGCCATCGTAGACAGCCAGCCGAATGTCCGAGAGGGTGAAGTTGATGGCATAGCCAAACAACAGGGTCATGACGATGGGCAGACCCACAATCAGCCGCGACAGCACATGGTCGCGGCGGATCTGGGTGAACTCCTTGCGGGCCAGGGCTGCGATGCGGTTCACGCTGCACCTCCTTTTTCGTCTACGTTCATGGTAGAGGCGATCCGGCGGCGCGTCAGGACGATGAAGACGTCTTCCAGATTGGGATACACGGTTTGGAGCGGCAGGTTGGGGGTCGGGTAGTTTTTCTCCAGAATCAGCCTAACGCCGCTGCCACTGGGCCAGCCGTCCAGCACGCCGGGCATGGCGCGAATTTGTTCCAGGGGCAGGCTGGTCTCGCTGTAGGCCACCCGGGCACTTTGCTGGGCCAGTTGCTCGAGTTCGTGGGGGGTTCCCTGGGCAATCACTTTGCCACCGTACAGCAGGGCCAGCCGGTGGCAGCGTTCGGCCTCGTCCATGTAGTGGGTGGTCACCACCACCACCGCGCCTCGTGCGGCTTCCTGGTGGATCAGATCCCAGATGGTGCGGCGTGAAACCGGGTCAAGACCGGTGGTGGGCTCATCCAGAAACACTACTTTGGGCTCGTGCACCACCGCCTGGGCGATGGCCAGCCGTTGTCGCCAACCCCCCGAGAGAGCCCCGGCAAGCTGGTGGGCAGCGTCCTGCAAGCCAAAGCGCCGAAGGGTTTCCTCGACCGCGCAGGACACGGCCCTGGCCCCCAGGTAGAGCCGTGCGCGGAATTCCAGGTTTTCGCGCACCGTGAGGTCGCGGTAGACGCTGGCTTCCTGGGTGGAGTAGCCAATGGCGGCCTTAACCCGGTCAGGGTAGCGGCCCACATCCAGTCCAGCCACATGCGCCCTGCCGGTGTTGGGGAGCAAGACCCCGGTCAGAATGCGAATCAGGGTGGTCTTGCCCGAACCATTGGGCCCCAGCAGCCCAAAAACCTCGCCGGGATTGACCCTTAGACTCACCCTGTCCAATGCGACCAGGTTGCCAAAACGCCTCGAGACCTGCTCAACGCTGACCATACCGCCTCCCCTCCAGAAAACCCCGGACGTGGGCCTTTAGATCGAAGGGTGGTTGAATCCCCATCGCCCCAAACAGCAGCGTTTGGGCGAAGAGCGGCCCCAGCAGCGCGACGGCCGCTTGAAAAGGGGACTCGTCAGAGCGTAGCAGGCCCGCTTTTTGCTGTGCAGCAAAATAACCAAAAGCAGTGGTCATGGCGTTTTTAAGGCCCATTGGCCCGGCCTCGCCGCGCAACTCCGGGTGACGAATCAGCTCGGGTAACAGCCGCACCAGCAGACCCTGGTTGGCCTCGAGCATGCGCAGGTAGTTCTGGGTCAGATAAAGCAGGTCGGCCTCGAGGTCGCTCGAGGGCTTCGGCAGTATCTGGGCCATCGGCGGTGTCAATTTTTGAATGGCTTCTTGCAGGAGCACTTCCTTGCTACCAAATTGCCGAAACAACGTGACCTCGGAAACCCCGGCCCTGGCTGCGATTTCGCGGGTGGTGGCTCCTTTGTAGCCTTTTTCGGCCAGGAGTTCCAGTCCCGAACGCATCAGGGCCGTCCGGGTCGAGTCCACCTCGGCGAAGTTAGCAAGTAGGTACATACTTACATTATACATCCAATACCCTCCAAAGCCGCAACCGCCCTCTTTTTGTCCGGCTCCGATCACAAAAGTGGAATTGCCCGTGCGTTACAAAATTGGCGCAATGGTACTCGGAGGCCGCCAGGCCGAAGAGCCGGATGCACCCGGGTCAACTGAACTCAGTGCAGCACAGCCCATCAGCCCTTCTGTGGGGTGTTGGGTCTGCCCTGAGTCTTGCTTTTTGTCGTCTCGGGAAGCTCGAGGTCTTGCGTCTACCTCTTTTGCGGGGTGGATGTCAGAATGGGTGCGCTATGGCGAACCTTAAAAATCTTCCGGTTGGTAAGCAGGCCCCCGAAATTGTTCATATGGTCATTGAAGTGCCCCGTGGCTCTTCCAACAAATACGAGTATGACCCCGATCTGGAAGTTATAAAACTGGATCGGGTACTGCCCACCGCGCAGTTCTATCCCGGCGATTACGGCTTTATCCCCTCCACCCTGGCCGACGATGGTGATCCGCTGGATGGCATCATCCTCTGCACCCATCCGCTCCTGCCGGGGGTGGTGGTGGATGTGCGGGTGGTGGGCATGGTAGACATGCAAGACGAAAAAGGCGGCGATGCCAAAATTATTGGGGTGGTGGCCGAAGACCCGCGCTGGGATCACATTCAGGATTTGTCCGATCTTCCCACCGCCCACAAGCAGGAAATTCAGAATTTCTTCGAGACCTACAAGGCCCTGGAAGCCCACAAAGGCAAGTGGGTCAAGGTTTCGGGCTGGAAAGACAAGGCCGGTGCCGTGGTCGAAGTCAGGGCTTGCATCGAGCGGTTCAAAAAGGATCGCTAACAGGCCTGCATTTTGCGCAACGCCCCGTATTTACGCGGTTGTTAAACTGGCTTGACCACCCAGGGGCTTTTGTGGTTATGTAGTCACTCGAGCTAGCTATGGCCTCGCAGCAGCGAATTGAGTCCTTACTGAAGGCGCTGGAAGTGCCCGACCTCAACGTCGAGGTGCCCCAGGTGAGCGACGAGGAAGGTTTCCTCGAGGCCCTGGAGGCTGCCATCTGTAGCTTTATCGAAGACAGCGACGACCACAAAAGCCCACTGGGCATGATCGAGGCCGATCCCTCGGCCTACGACCTCTCCGACGAGCCCGATGCCGACGAACTGCAAAACGCAGTCCGAGATTTCATGAACGCAGGCGACTCCCAGCTCTCACTCATTACCCCCGACAGCCCCCACCAGCCCGACGGCGGCGAAAGCCCCCACAGGTTCTGGGTATTCTTGCTGGAAATGCCCACCCTTTCCGAGCATCGCTGGTGGGCAATCGTGGACAAAAACGGGCGGAACCAAACGTACAATTACGGGGTCATCTAGTCGGTTGGTCGCGAGACGCACCCTGCACCGTTGGGTTTTGAACTTCATGGTTCAACCAGGCTCGAGCCTGCCCATATACAGCCCTCGCCCGGTAACGCCCGTGGGGTCGTGTTCGACCGACAAACCAGCTTTTTCAAAAGCACCCAGGTACTCTTGTTGGGTGAATAAGTAAGGTTGGTAGCATTGGGTAAAATAACTCACCCCCTGCGGGGTGGCCACCAGGTAGTGGAAGTCCAGAATGCTCAACCGGCCCTCCTGGCGGCTGGTGTTGAGGCGGGCGATCTTAAGCTCTGGTTCGTCCACCACGGTGATATCGCACTGCCCATGGTTCCACTGGTCGGGGCTAAACCACGGCTCTACCAGCAGTACGCCCCCCATGGTCAGGTGCCGGGCCATCTGGTCTATCGCGCTTTCCAGCCCCTCCGGGCTGCCTGCATAGCCGATGGCGCTAAACAGACAGGTAATCACATCAAAACGCTTGCTCAGGCTAAAGTTGCGCATGTCCCCCTGGTGGAAGGCCAGCTCGGGGTTGCGGGCTCTGGCGGTTTCCAGCAACTTTTCGCTCAGATCAAGCCCCTCCGCCCGGTAGTGGTGCTTGAGGTGGAACAGGTGCTGGCCTGTCCCGCTGGCCAGATCGAGCAAGGTCTGAGCACTGGGGTGGAGTTTCTGGATCAGGCGGTGGAGGTAGCCTGCCTCAGAGGCATAGTCCTTGGAGCTGTACATCTTGTCGTAAAGCCAGCCAGGGTGGTATTCCACGCAAATACCTCGCTTTTATCTGAGCATACAGTGATGGATGCAGTCGTTGTAAGGGATTCCTACCGGCCTTGATGCAGAACCTCGCCGATGCGCTTGCGGGCGGCCTCGAGCTCGGCGGGGTTGCGCTGCCAGTCACGGAAGCTGCGGGCCATCTGCACGGCCAGACTGCCCACCCGCTGGTCCAGGCCGCGCTGGTGCAGGAGCCGCAGGTACTCGTAGTCTTCGATACCGTCGCGCAGCCACTTGGCCCGAATGGAGGGCACCATCGAGCCCGGCAGACCCACCTCTCGGCCTGGGTAGAACCACAGCCCCTCGCCGTTGAAGGCCCGGCCCGCGTTGAAGTAGCGCACATCGCTCCAGGGGTCCTGGCCCCGCCGGGGGTCGTAGAAATCGGCGGCCCAGCCCAGGATGCCGCTAAAACCCAGGTTGTAGGCCAGAAACCCGGTGGAAATGCGCCAGTTGGTCGGGCTATAGTCCAGCAGCCACTGCGGGGCAAAAGGCGTATCGCGGTTGAGCAGCGCGGTGTAGAACCAGAAGCTGCTACCTCGGGCTTTGGCGGCTTCCCACAGGCCGGTGCGACGGGCCTCCTCGTACATCTCGGCATTGATGGCAAAGATGTCCACCAGGGGTCTGCCGTTGCCGTCATCGAGCAGTTCGCGGCGGGGGAACAAGGTGCTCAGATGGAGTACATTGGCGGCCCGTAAATTAGCCACCCAGGCCCGGATCTCCGGCAAAAGGTCGTTGGGGCAGACATCCAGCTCGTCGAAAGCGAAATTGTAAATCGGCACCCCGGCCTCGCGGGCCGAGCGGGCCGCAACCAGCTCGGCCACCGAAGGCGCGGGCTTGGCCCGGCAGGTCTGGGCATTGGCCCCGCTCCAGAAACCCAGGTCAATGCTGTTCAGGCCATGGTCGTTCACCAGCTCCCGCACCTCCCCCGGCTCGACCCTCCCGGGCATCAGGCGGTGCCTGAGCAGCTCGAGGCGGGCGGCTTTAGTCCTGGTGTTCCACAGCGGCACAAACGAGAGCAGGCTGGGGCGTTGGGGCAACTCGAAGTTCCAGACCGTCAAGCGAATCTGCCCCTCGATAGTGCCGTTTTGCGCGGTCACCCGGTAGATGCCCGTGTACAAACCCGGGGTAGCGTTGTGCGGCACCGTCACGTCAACCCAGAAGGGCTGGTTGCGCCCTGGGTTCACGTCCACCGGAATGGCCCTGAACCTGCCGCCGGGCGCGTCGAAAGGAATGAGCGCGTCGGGATACCAGCCCGCACCCTGCGAACGGTTGGCAGCATCCAGGCTGGGGCTGGGCTCCCGGACTTCCACGTAGTGTTGGCGGTAGAGGGTAAGGTTTTCTTTGCCGATGGTTGCGCCATTGGGGCCGTGCAAATTGGAGACCTCCAGCCTGGCGGCCTTCACACCCTTGGGGCCGGTCAGGACGATCTGAAACGATTCGGTTTCGCCTCTGGCAGCCAGAATCTCGATAGGCTGGCTGGGCTGGGCGGGGTCTTCGGGACGGACGCGCTCCAACGAACCGGTGGCCCAGACCTGCATGGGGCCCAGGGGGTCAATGGACACCGCTGGGGCTGGACAGGCGGTCAGGAGGCCCAGCAGGCTAAACAGGAGCAAGAGACGCAGTTGGCGGGACTGCATGAAGAACAGTGTAGGCGGATGTACCCATGAGAACGGTGCGCCTGACCGTTTCGCTGGGTGTTACCAGGTGTTTTTCGTCGCCCACAGGGATGATTTTCACCCCAATCCAACGGGTTCGTGAGCCATATAGACGGCTGGCTGGTTGTTCCTACGGCCCAGACCAGATCATCCCGTGCGCTTCAAGGCACCGCTAAGTTCTGCTCCGGGAGCACGGAGCTGCTCGATTTTATTACTCGTAGCGGAGTGCCTTAATTGGGTCAAGGCGGGCGGCCAGAAAAGCGGGATACCAGCCGAAAAATACGCCCACGGCCAGCGAGAAGAAGAAGGCGATTCCGACCACCGAGGCAGAGATGACCGTCTCCCAGCCCGCAAAAGTGGAGATCACGCGAGCCACCGCAATGCCCCCCAGGATGCCCAGCAGGCCGCCTAGGCTCGAGAGGATCAGTGCCTCGGTGATGAACTGGATTACGATGTCGCGGGGCAGCGCGCCCAGCGCCACCCGGATGCCTACCTCGCGGGTTCGCTCCGTCACCGAGACCAGCATGATGTTCATGATGCCGATGCCTCCAACTAGTAGCGAGACCAGGGCGATGCCAGAGAGCAGGGTGGTGATGATGTTAAGGGTGCCGCGGGCGGTGTTGAGCAGGGCTGACTGGCTGCGTACACTGAAGTCGTACTGCTCGGGGTCGGTGATGCTGTGAGCCTCGGCTAGGAGCTTGGTGATGGTCTGTTCCAACTGCGGGAGGGCCTCGGCGCTGGGGGCTTGCACGTAGATGTAGTTGACCACATCGCTGATGAGTACCTGGGCCTCGGTGGTCACCATGGTCAGATACACGTTTTGATCCACGTTCTGGAAGCCCTCATAGCCCTTGGGGGCCACCACCCCCACCACCTTATAAAGGAAATCCTTGATGAAGACGGTTCGCCCCACCGGGTCGAGCCGTCCGAACAGCCGGTAGGCCGCATCTGATCCCAGCACTACCTCGTTGCTGGGGGCGTCCTCGCCGCCCTCGCGCAGAAAGCGGCCGTTGCTGATCTGGAGGCCGCGCACCTGGGCATAGACCGGCCAGGTGCCCACCACATTGGCGCTGGTCACCTTAGAGCCGATCTTGATAGGGGTCTGGGCGGTCATGACCGGAACCACCACCGCACCGGTCCCCTCGAGGCCGTCCTTGAGGATGTCGGCGTCATCGGGGAAGAGCTGCGGTGGCCCGCCCAGGTTGTTGGGATTCTGGGTGCCTCCGTTGGGCGGAATTTGCGTGGCGATGATGATCAGGTTGGTGCCCAGCCCCTGAATCTGCCGGGCGATCTGTACCCCGGCTCCCTGGCCCAGCGCCACCAGCGCCACCACCGAGGCCACCCCGATCACTACCCCCAGCGCGGTCAGGGCCGAGCGCAGCGGGTTGGAGCGGATGGCCCGGAGGGCTATCTGAAGGTAGTCCAGAAAGTTCACGAGGCTACCTCCTCGGCCTCTTCCTCGGTGGGCAGGTCGCGCAGAACCTCCAGCGCCTTACGCCGGTTCGGCACCGGGCTGTCGGCGCGGATGCGCCCGTCGCGGATGGTGAGGGTACGCGCGGCGTGGCGGGCGATCTCGAGGTCGTGGGTCACCAGCAGAACGGTCTTGCCCTCCGCGTGGAGTTCCTCGAACATCGCCATAATCTGCAGCCCGGTGCGGGTGTCGAGGTTGCCGGTGGGTTCGTCGGCCAGCAGCACACCCGCCCCCCCCACCAGGGCCCTGGCAATCGCCACGCGCTGCTGCTGCCCGCCCGAGAGTTGGCTGGGCAGGTGGCTCACCCGATCCGCCATCCCCACCCGCTCCAGCACGTGCGCGGCCTGCTCGCGCCGCTCGGGGGGGGCCATGCCCCGGTACATCAGCGGGGTCATCACGTTTTCCAGCACGCTCAGGCGCGGAATCAGGTTGAAGTTTTGGTAGACGTAGCCGATGTGGAGGTTGCGGGCCCTGGCCCGCTGAACCAGGTTCAGGTGGCTCACGTCCTGCCCTTCCAGCCGATACGCGCCCCGGCTAGGCCAGTCCAAAAGCCCGATGATGTTCAAGAGGGTGGACTTGCCTGAGCCGCTCGGCCCCATCAGGGCCGCAAACTCCCCGCTCTCCAGGCGCAAATCCACCCCCCGCAGGATGTGCAGGGCCTCGCTGCCCATCGCGTACTGTTTGTGAATGCCGCTCAGTTCGATGCTCATGGCTGGGTCTCGAGGGGGACAATAGAAGGCTTAGAGCTTAGAAAGGAAGGGTTGGGTCTGCTGTACTGCATGGGCTGTCGTCGGACTTACGCACTTGCGGGAATCGTCATTGCGGACGACCGAATGGAGTGAAGCAATCCAGAAACTGGCCGGTGACTTCCTGGATGGCTTCGCATCTCGTCTGCGCCAAGTGCCTCACCATGACGACCCCAGCCCTACTCAAAACTTGATGATTCCCCCCAGGCCGCCTGGTGCGCTCGGTTGCGCACTCCCCGGCGGGGGCGGGATCACCACCACATCGCCGGCCTTCAGGCCTTTCCGGATCTCCACGCTAGTGCCGTCGTCGAGGCCGGTCTGCACCTCAACCTCTCGGACTCCCTGCGCGGTCCGCACCTCCACCACGGTCTTACTCCCCTTCGACTTGAGCGTACCCACCGGGAGCAGCGGCACGCCGATGGCCTCGTCGGTGACGAAGGTCGCGGTGGTGGAGAGGCCGGGGGTGAGGCCGGTGGGGACTTCCTCGAACTGCATCAGGGCGTCCACCTGGTAGAAATAGAGCGGATCACGGAACTTCTGTACCTGCCCAATCTGAATGATCTTGCCCTCGTACTCGGTATCGCCCAGGGCGCTGACCACCACCGTCACCGGCATGCCCAGCTCGAGCTTGGGCAGATCACTCTCGGCCACCCGGCTCTGTACAATCCAACTCGAGAGGTCGGCGACCTGCACCACCATGCTGGCGGGTGCTACCGCCTGACCTTCAGCTACCTGTACTTCGATGATGCTGCCCTTGATGGGGCTTCGCACCACCGAGGTGGCGATCTGTTCGTTAAGACTTTTGAGCTGGGCGCGGGCAGCCTCGAGTTGGGCGCGTGCTCCCGAAAGCGAGAGTACTTGGGACTGGGTAGCTTGGAGGGCTTTAAGGCGGGCACTCTCTAGATTCCCCTGCGCCCGTTGTAGTGCGGCTCTTGCCACCTCGACCTGCTGCGCCGGGATGGCCCCCAGTCGGTAGTCGGCCTGGGCTAGGCTGAGCGATCGGCGGGCCTGGGCGGTCTCGAGTTCGGCTTGTCGGATGCCATCCTGGGCCAGCCGCACCTCGGCCGATCTCGAGCCGTTTTGCAAATCACGCAGGTTGGCCTCCGCCGCTGTTACCTGTGTCCTCAGCGAGGCCACCTGGGTTTGCAGCGCGCTGGTGTCGAAGCGCACCAATACCTGCCCTTTTTCCACCTCCTGGCCTGCTTTGGCCAGAAGCTGTGATACGATGCCGCCGTTCTTGGTGTAGACGGTGGTCTGATAGCGGGGGGTGATCTGGCCGGGGGCCTGCACCTCTGCCGACACGTCGCCCAGCGCCACCGTCACGGTCTGCTGTGAGGCGGTTCCGGTGGGAGAACTATCCAGGCCCCACCACAGCGCCAGTGCCGCAGCCAGGGCGATCAGCAAAATCACCATCCAACCCACCCGGCTTAAACCGACCCGTGCGCGCATTTATTTCACCTCCTGCGGGGCGGTCAGCTCGAGCTGGAGCCGGGCCAGGTAGGCTGCCTGTTGGGCCTGCAAAGCTGCAAAGCGTGTCTGCCCGACTCCCAACATCAGCGCCTGCACCTGGAGCCTGGAAACCGTGCCGGCCCGCTCCTGCGACTGGGCAGTCTTGAGTGCGGCCTCCTGGGCGTTCAAGGCGGCCCTGGCAGCCTCCAAAGCGGCCTGGGTGCTAAGCGCACGGATGTAGGCCTGCTCGGCGGTCTGGCGGGCGGTCTGAACCTGGAACTGATATTCCAGTTGGGCGCTCAGCAGCGCCTGGCGGGCGGCACTGCGCTGGTTGAGCGGGGTGGATTCGGTCTGCGACTGATCCAGCTTGAGCTTGGCCACCTCCACCGTGCCCAGTGCCTTGAGCACCGCCGGGACGCGCAGGCTGGCCGCCCGAATGGCGTTAAGGTTGGGAATCGGCGCCGTAGCGGGCACCTGCGCGTCGAGCGCCGGGAGTTCGCGCAGGCCCAGCAGGTTGCGCAGCAGCTCGCGCTGAACTCCGAGCTGCACCTCGTCTACCCGCAAGTCCTGCTGGGCCTGGGTCAGCGCGGCCTGGGCTTGCTCCACCGCCAGGTTGGTGCCGCTCCCCAGTCGCACCCGCTCACGGGCCACCCCCAGTTCGACCTGAGCCTGGGCCAGCCGGGCCTGATCGAGGTCTTTCCTCTGATCGGCTGCGACCACGTTGAACACCGCCTGGGCCAGGTTAACCTGGTTTTGCAGCCGAGCTTGAATTAGGTTGGCCTGAGCTTCAGCCACACTGCTTTGGGCGATGAGCAAGTCGGCCTTGAGGGTGGTGGGGTCGGCCCGCAACTGCGAGAGTATCTCCTCAGCAGCATCCACATTGGCCTGGGCCAGCTGCAGGTTGAGGGCTTGCTGGGGTCGGGCCAGCAAGGCCACCAGGCTCAGCGAGCCCTGGGCCAGAGTCCCCAGATTTGCCAGACCCAAGATTAGCAACCACCCAATTCGTCTCATAAGCTCCCCACTCCCAACACCGCGTAAAGCTGGTAGAGGTCTTCCAGAATCCGCATCTGCGCCGCGAGCAGCGTGCCCTGCGCGGCCTCGAGGCTTGCACGTGCTGCCAACTCGTCCAAAGCCGTCACGGCCCCCAAAGCCAACCGCTGCCGCACCTCGGCCAGGCCCCTCTCGGCGACCCTGGCAGCTTCTTGTTGCACTGGCAGGTTTTGCGCGTCCAGCCGGGCCTGTTCCAGCGCACTCTGAAGCAGGCGCTGGGTCTCGTGGCGGGTGCGCTCGAGGGCATTCTTGGCAAACCTGAGCCCGATCA
>NZ_CALMCQ010000219.1 GCF_937863175.1 uncultured Meiothermus sp.
CGAGCTCGCGGGACAGGAACAGCTTCGCCTCGGTGTCGAGCGTGTTCGCCGACATGGAGTACTCCGGGCCCAACAGTTCGAACGACAGCCGGAGCCCGGCACCCACGTAGGACCAGGACGTCGAGACCTCGGCGACCACGGGCTCGCCGGCACCGTGGCGGAACGTGTAGGTGGCCCGGGCGAAGCCCGCCGACGGCCGTACCCGGTAGTCGGGCGCCCCGGGGTAGGCCTCGAGCAGCCGCAGGGTGATGAGGGTGACCTTACCCTCGCGCACGTCACCGCCCGCAGGTTTGCCCAACACCTCTGCCGTGCCCATCAGATCCAGGTAGTCGTCGCGCATCTGGAAAGCCTGGCCATACAAGGAGCCAAAGCGGGCCAGGGCTTCCTGATGAACTGCGGGTACACCACCCAACACCGCAGCCCCTTCGCAAGCCGCCCGCATCACCGAGGCAGTCTTGCCGTCAATGATGCGTTCGTAGTTGGCCAGGGAGTAATCGTGCAGGGCTGCCACCTGAAACTGCAAAACCTCGGCCTCGGAAAGCTGCCGGGCGGTCTCGGCGAACATCGCTACCAGTTCCATGCGCCCGGTCTGGGCCAGCAAAGCCATCAGCCTCGAGAGCAGGTAGTCGCCCGAGAGCACCGAGACCGCATTGCCATACTTGCGAAAAGCAGCCTCTTTGCCCCGCCGGGTTTCGGCGTCGTCTACCAGGTCGTCGTGCAGCAGCGAAGCCGAGTGCAGCAACTCAACCGACAGGGCCAGTTCCATCGCCCCCGGAACCCCTCCCAGGGCATTGCTGGTCAGGAAGACCAGCCGGGGCCGCACCCGCTTGCCCCCTGCTGTGACCAGGTCTTCTTCGATGAGCTGGACAAACTCCACCTCCGAGTGCACCACAGCCCGCAGGCGATCTTCAAATTCGACCAGCAGAACATCCAGATTCTGGGTGAAGTCCCTTACGCTCATTCCAGAAAGTATAACCCAGACCGGATGGCCTGGGCCGGAAAGAGAGATACATCTTCAGTACAGTCTAATGGTGGGATTGAGCACTACCGTACGCCCATAGCTATTGAGGCCGATGGCAGAATAGCTCTCCAGCACGATGGTACCCAGAGCGGGAGGAGGAGTGATCTCCAGGACACCGTTTACCACCGGGCAGTCTACATAATTTGCAGAAGGGTCGCAGGGTAGAACTTCGCCAGCGCCTGGGATGGAGCCACCCCCAGCCAGGTTAAAGCTGGTGATAGCACCTCCTGGGCTCCCAGGAAGCGTGCGGGCTGTGTATTCAAGAACCAGTTTCGTAACGGTCACACCCCCTACCTCCTCGGTCACGATCCTTGCGGATTTAGAAGCTATGAGTACGCTGGGAATCCCAAAGTCGGTGACAAAGTTGCCGCACCCCGCCAACATAAAGGCGGCCACCACCAGGGCGATAAGTTTTTTCATCCAATCATCTCCTCTCTCCATCTGGGGTTGAGCACGAAGAACGAGAGTCTGCTGAGTCCGGCGAGAAAATCCACGTTCTCCAC
>NZ_CALMCQ010000220.1 GCF_937863175.1 uncultured Meiothermus sp.
AAGTGCCCCGCCCTACTCATTCTGCGTCGCCTTACGCCTTCGCCTTCTCAGCCAGCATGTTCTTCAACACGGTCTGCAAAATCCCGCCGTTTTTGTAGTAGTCCACTTCCACGGGCGTATCAATTCGCGCCCTGGCCTTGAACTCCACCCTGGAGCCGTCGGGCTTGGTGGCGGTCACGTCCAGAATCTTGCCAGGGGTGATGCCCTCGATGCCCTTGATGTCGAAGGTTTCATGGCCTGTCAGCCCCAGCGAGGCGGCGTTCTGACCTTCCATAAACACCAGCGGTAGCACGCCCATGCCCACCAGGTTGCTGCGGTGGATGCGCTCGAAGCTCTGGGCGATTACGGCTTTCACGCCCAGCAGATAGGTGCCCTTGGCGGCCCAGTCGCGGCTCGAGCCGTTGCCGTACTCGATGCCCCCAATCACCACCAGCGGGGTGCCGTCGGCCTGGTGTTTCATGCTGGCGTCGTAGACGCTCATCTCTTCGCCGTTGTACAGGCTCAGGGGGCCTTCCTTGCCACCCAGCATCAGGTTGCGGATGCGGATATTGGCGAAGGTGCCGCGCAGCATCACTTCGTGGTTGCCGCGCCGGGCGCCGTAGCTGTTAAAGTCGGCAGGCTGTACGCCATGATCCATCAGATACCTGGCTGCGGGGGAGTTCCGGGCGATATTACCCGCCGGCGAGATGTGGTCGGTGGTGATGGAGTCGCCCAGCAGCAGCAGCACCTTCGCGCCCTGGATGTCGGAGATTTCGCGGCTGCTGCCGAGGTTAGAGAAGAAGGGCGGGTTCTGGATGTAGGTGCTCTTGGGGTCGAACCGGTAGAGCTGGCCGGTGGGGGCCGGGAGGGCCTTCCAGCGCTGGTCGCCCTCGAAGACGGTGGCGTACTGGCGGCGAAACATCTCGGCGTCGAGGGTCTTGTGGACGGTCTGCCGGATCTCCTCCTGGCTGGGCCAGATGTCCTTGAGGAAGATTTCACGCCCGTTGGGGTCGTAGCCGATGGGCTCGGTGGTGAAATCAATGTCCATGCGGCCTGCCAGCGCATAGGCCACCACCAGCATGGGCGAGGCCAGGTAGTTGGCCTTCACGTCGGGGTTGACGCGGCCCTCGAAGTTGCGGTTGCCCGAGAGCACCGCCGCCGCCACCAGGTCGCCTTCCCTCACGCCCCCGGAGATTTCTTCGGGCAGGGGGCCGGAGTTACCGATGCAGGTGGTACAGCCGTATCCCACGGTATGGAACTTGAGGGCCTCGAGGAAGGGCGTAAGACCAGCGGCATGCAGATACTCGGTCACCACTTTGGAGCCAGGGGCCAGGCTGCTCTTCACCCAGGGCTGGGTGTCCAGACCTGCCTCGACCGCCTTCTTGGCCAGCAGGCCCGCGCCCAGCATGACGGAGGGGTTGGAGGTGTTGGTGCAAGAGGTGATGGCGGCGATCACCACCGAGCCGTGCTGTAGCTCGAACTCGTCGCGACCTTTCTTCACCGTGACCTTCGCGCCCAGCTTGTCCGGCGTGAGGCCGAAGCCGCGCTCTTTTACGTCCCTGATCAGGTGATCCAGGAAGCTCTTTTTCACGTCGCCCAGGTTCACCCGGTCTTGCGGGCGCTTGGGGCCGGCCAGGGCCGGGATCACGCTCGAGAGGTCGAGTTCCAGATACTCGCTGTAGACCGGCGTATCGTCGTCGGTGCGCCAGAAGCCTGCTGCTTTGGCGTATTTCTCCACCAGGTCTACTTGCTCATGGGAGCGGCCCGTCAGCCTGAGGTAGGCGATGGTCTCCTCGTCAATGGGGAAGAAGCCCATGGTGGCCCCATATTCCGGGGCCATATTGGCGATGGTGGCGCGGTCGGCCAGCGGCAGCCTGGAGACGCCGGGGCCGTAGAACTCCACGAACTTACCCACTGCGCCGTGCTTGCGGATCATCTCGGTCACGCGCAACACCAGGTCGGTAGCAGTCGCGCCCTCGGGCAGCTCGCCCGAAAGTTTAAAGCCAATCACCCTGGGGGCCAGCATGTAGTAGGGCTGGCCCAGCATCACCGCCTCGGCCTCGATGCCGCCCACTCCCCAGCCCAGCACCCCCAGACCGTTGATCATGGTGGTATGGCTGTCGGTGCCCACCAGGCTGTCGGGGAAGGCATAAAGCTTGCCGTCCTCGCCCTGCTGGGTCATGACTGCGGGGGCCAGGTACTCGAGGTTCACCTGGTGTACGATTCCGGTTCCAGGCGGTACGGCCCGGAAGCCTTTGAGGGCCTGCTGGCCCCACTTGAGCAGCAAATAGCGCTCCTCGTTGCGGGCGTACTCCAGATCCACGTTCTGCGCGAAAGCGTAGCTGGTACCGAAGTAATCCACCTGCACGGAGTGGTCAATTACCAGGTCAACCGGCACCCCGGGGTTGATCTGCTCGGGGTCTCCGCCCAGCCTGCTAATCGCATCGCGCATCGCGGCCAGATCCACCACCGCCGGAACCCCGGTAAAGTCTTGCAGAATCACCCGCGCGAGCATGAGTGGAACGTTGACCTCGCCCGGGTCGGCTTTCCAGTTGGCGAGCGCAATAACATCCTCTCGGGATACTTTGTACTCATCATGGTTGCGAAGCAGGCTCTCGAGCATCACTCGAATGCTAAAAGGCAGCCTGGACACCGGTGCGAGACCCTCTTTTTCCAGTTCCATGATGTCGAAGTAGTGCACTTCACCCATCTTGACCGAAAGGCTCTTACGGGCATTAAAGTCGTCTCTGTAGGCCATATTTTCTCCTCTGGTTTGCGCCACACGGGGCGCATCTTTTTCAAGCATGAAGCCAGCCACGAGAGGGAATTAGCGATTAGCGTTGACCTAAAGGCTAACAGCCACTGCCGCAGTTGCAAAAGCCAGAACAGTTTACTTTGCCCTTCGGAAAGTAAATGGGCTTAACTCAACGGAGTGGCCGCTCTGGTTTTGGGGTTGGTTTCGATGCCTGGGCGGGTGCGCCCTGCCTCAGACAGGATCAGTTTACATCAAGAGGAACCCAAAATGCAGCCCCGGCCCTCGAGTACGATGGCAGCCTGGGCTCGTCTGTCGAGTGGAACTCCGAAAAGGCGATGCTGTGGTGGAAGACCGTGGGCGGGGCCAGGCAGGGTTTGGGGGAGTTGTGGATCACCTCAAGCTGACCCTGGTCTGAACCACCCTACAGCATTCCGGCCAGGAAGCCCTGTTCCCGCACCACGCGGATCAGATCCATGACGGTGAGTATGTGTGGGTCGTATTCCACCTCGAGCTGCCCCGTATCGGCGGGCTGTATGCTCTGGACACCCTCGAGTTTTTTGATTGCACTGGAAACCTTTTCAATTTGTTCGGGGCGCTCCATGCCCCGTACGCCCAGCAACACCCGGTTCATATTGGTGTCAATTGTAGAGGATGTTCAAATGAGTGTTGGGTATTTGGGCTCGCAAAGCTCAAGTTGCGGGAGAGGGCTGGGGTTCCAGGCGCTCCCGCCCTGCGCGGTACTGGAAGTAGTAGAACTCCACCGCTAGCAAGAGCGCTGCCAACAAGGCCAGCCAGGGAGCCAGTCCTACGGTGAGGGTGGGGGGCAGGGACTGATCGGGGCTGGGGCGCGGCAGCAGGGTTTCGGCGGGGGTTAGCAGGCCACTGCGGAGTTCGCCCCTGGGGGCAACCAGGTTATAGATCAACACCGGGAAGGCCGGTAGGTCTTGCAGGCTTTCTGCTGGGGGTAGATACACGCCGCTGGGGTGATACCAGGCCAGGGCCTGGCCGGTCTCGCTGATAGCCAGGGGTTGCCAGTTGGGGGCCGCGGGGGGCGGTGGGATTCGCAGGCGGTAGCCCACCAGCTCGGCCCCACGCAAATAGGGGAGGGTGCGCTCCACATCAAACACCAGGGCCTGCCCACGGGTCTGTGCGGCAAAAAATACCGTGAAACGGCTGGGCTCACGGCGCGGGGTGCCGATCTCGAACACCATCTCGCCGGGACTGCCCCGGCTGGTTCCCAGCAGCGCCAGCAAGCGCTCGAGGGCCGGCGAACGGCCCGATACCTCGACCCGCACCAACCGCCGGGAAAAACGGGCCTCGTTATCCAGGGCCAGGGCATCGCTGCCCACGATACGAGCGGTGGGCGTGGCCGAGGGCACCTCCAGGCTGCTGAAGCCCCTGGCGGGAACCTCCAGCCCATAGCGCCTGCCATCCACCAGGAGTTCGCCCCGCCACGGCCCAGGCCCCGCGTTGGCTACCGCCACAAAACCAGGGCCAATGGCGGTAATTCCCAGGTTGGCCCCATGGCCCGCCACATTGATGTAGCCATCGCTTCCCGGTGGAACCGCCTGGTCGGCAATGGTCAGGACACGGGCCCCCGGCAACAAGGCCTTGCCCCTGGCGACGGCGGTTCGAAGATCTGCCTCTGAGTTGGAGGCCTCGAGACCTGCGAGGTTGTCTACCAGGTTACGACCCAGGGCCGGGCCATAGGCTTGAATCTGGCTGCTGGCTATCACCAGAACGGCTCTTGGCGAAGCGGCCAGGTGTTCACGGGCAATTTCCCTGGCTCGCTCGAGGCGACTGGGGCTTACATCGGTAGCAGCCATCGAGGCCGAGGCATCCAGCACCACCACCAGCTCGCCAGGGCGATGGAGCGAGACCTCGGGTACGGACAGCGCCAGCAACCCCAGCAAGGCCGAAAGCAACAACACAAACAGCCGCAAATCGAAACGCCTGCGGGCTTTCCCCTTGCGAATGGCTTTCTGCCACAGCCAGACCCCGGCCATCTTGCGCTCCGGGGGCCGCCTGCGGCGATACCACCACCAGACCAGCCCCAACACCGGCGGAACCAGTAGCAAAAACCAGGGTAAACCAAAGGCTAACTGCACATCTCCAGCTTAGAGGGTTCGCTCCATTTAAAGTGCGGGGTGATAAACGAAGTTTTGAGTGGGGTGTAGAAAACCACCTCCAGGCCGCCTCTGGGTTCCGCGAATGGGGGTGCCGGCTACGGCAACCGCCCTGACTCATAGG
>NZ_CALMCQ010000221.1 GCF_937863175.1 uncultured Meiothermus sp.
GCGACCTCTACTGCCTCGGGTAAGAGTCTGGTCTTCCAGGTGCCGGTGCTCAAAGCTGTGCTGGAAGGACAGGCCGCCCTCCTGCTCTACCCCACCAAGGCCCTGGCCCACGATCAGTTGGGGCGCCTGCGGCAGATGGCCCGGGAACTCGAGGTAGAGGATAGAATCCATGCCTACGATGGCGATACCTCTGGTGCACAGCGCAAAAAAGCCAGGGAAGCGGGCCGGGCCATTCTGACCAATCCCGACATGTTGCACTTCGGGCTACTGCCCAGGCACGGCGACTGGGCAGGGTTTTTGTCCAGGCTACGCTACGTTGTGGTAGACGAACTCCATGCCTACCGGGGGGTGTTTGGCACCCATGCGGCATTAATCTTGCAGAGGCTTTTGCGGCTGGCCCGGCATTATGGGGCGAACCCCCAGGTAGTAGCGGCCAGCGCCACCATCGCCAACCCTGCCGACCACGCCCAAAACCTGACCGGGCTTGGCTTTGCTCAGATTTCTGCCAACCCCTCGAGGGCCGAGCGCGAGTTTGGGGTCTGGTTGCCCAAAGCGCTCGACAAGGAAGGCAAAAGCCGGCGCAGTGCCAACCTCGAGGCCGCACTGCTGGCCCGCCATGCCGCCGAACAGGGCCTGCGTACCCTGATTTTCACCACTTCACGCCGTACGGCCGAACTGGTAGCCCGTTACGCGAACGACCCCCGCGTCCGACCTTATCGGGCGGGCTACCGGGCTTCGGAACGGCGTCGGCTGGAGCAAGCCTTGCAGGAAGGGGCAGTTCGGGTTCTGGTGAGTACCAGCGCCCTCGAGCTTGGCGTGGACATCGGCGGTCTGGACGCCGTAATTCTGCTGGGCTATCCGGGCTCGCTAAGCTCGTTCTGGCAGCGGGCTGGCCGGGCCGGGCGCGGGAAGCAGCGGGCGCTGGTGCTGTGGATTCCCCGTGAAGACCCTATGGATGCCTATTTCGAGCAGCACCCCGAACTGCTTTTAGCCAGCCCCCCAGAGTCGGCTATTGCCGACCCTGATAATCCGATACTGTATCCCCTGCACGCCCACTGCGCGGCGCGGGAGTTACCAGTGAGGCTGCCTTCAGAAGACCGTCTGGGGTCTGGGGTCGAGAAATCTGGAGTTCAAGACGGTACGCTGACCCATGACCCGCGCCCCGCGCCCCTCGATCCCTTTTACAGATCCTGGCTTAACATCCAGCCACCGCTGGTGGAGAGGTACGGACGCCTCTATTCTCCCAAGCGTTACCCGCACCGGGATCTGGTACTGCGCGGGCTGGGCCATAGCTTTAGTTTGCGCGACAACACCGGTAAGTTGCTGGGTACCCTGGACGAGCGGCAAGCTTACTGGGAGGCTCATCCCGGAGCGGTTTACCTTCATCAGGGCGAAAGCTATCTGGTGCGCAACCTCGATCCGGAGCAGCGCGAGATTGTGTTGTTGCCAGGCCTCGAGGACTACTACACCCAGCCCAGAGCCGAGACCCATATCGAGGTTTTACAGGGCGAGGAAATTCTGGGCGGTATCTGGGTTGGGCCGGTGGTGCTGCGGGAACGGGTCACCGGCTACGTCAAGAAACGCTTTGTGAGCGAGACCATGCTGGAAGAAGTGGCGCTGACGATGCCCGAGCTAACCTTCCAGACCGAGGCGGTCTGGTTCCACCCCTGCGAGGGTCTGGAGATTCTGCCAACTCTGGAAGCGGGCCAGATCGAGCCGCGCTGGCCCGACCAGACTTTTTTGACCGAGGCCCGGCTTCCCTCTGCCATCCACGCCCTCGAGCACACCCTGATTGGCCTGCTGCCGCTGTTTGTGCTGGCCGAGCGGCGGGATATCGGAGGGATCTCTTATCCTTTCTACCCTGGGCCACTGGCATCGGGCGGAGGCCCAACCATCTTTATCTATGATGGCTATCCGGGCGGGGTAGGGTATGCTCGAGCGGCTGCACGGCAGTTCCCCCGTTGGGTGACGGCCACCCGCGATCTGCTGCAGAGCTGCCCCTGCGAGGGAGGTTGTCCCCGTTGCATCCTGTCTCCCAAGTGTGGCAATGGCAACCAGTTTCTCGATAAACAAACCGCACTGGTGCTGGCCGAAACACTCCGCAGCCGCTATCGTTCCAGAAAGTCCAACTGATGGATAACCTTATTTCCGCGACGGTAGATGGGCTCCAGTCCGACCCCAAAGCGATGGGGGTGCTGCTCACCGGCTCCAGGGCCAGAGGCGATGCCACCTCCGGCTCCGATGTAGACTTCTGGGTGCTCCTGGGTGGGGTCAATGAACGCAAGTTCCGTAGCGAGGAGCAACAGGGTTATTTGATCGAAATGCACTTTCGCAACCTGGTGCAGGCTCGAGACAAAATGCGCCACCACCCTATGGAACTCTATAGCCACCTGGACGGCAAAATCCTCTACGATCCCGAGGGCAGGCTGGCCGAGCGGCGGTTCCCCACCTACCGGTGCCCGAGCCCAGACGCAAAGCCCTGGCCTACTGGCTACAAAATGCCAGGCGCAAGCTCCAGACCGCGCACAGCGAGCAGGCCCCGCTCAAGATGGGCTACCTGGCCAGCACCCAGAGCTGGAAAATCCTCGAGGGCCTGTGGGCCGCCAACCATCTGCCCATGCCCCCCGCCGGGGCGGTGTTTGCCCACATCTCCAGGCTCGAGGCCCCACTCCCTCCTTTCGAGCTATTCACCCGCCGGTTTGGCAGTGACCCTCCCACCCGGAGCAAAACTGCCCTGACCCTCATTGACTGGTGAATCCTTGTGGGCTTGCCTTCGCTGAACGACCTTATTGCCGCCATTGCCACCCCCCCCGGCAAGGGCGCAATAGGAATTGTGCGGGTCTCGGGTGCGGGCGCCCTGGAGCTGGTCTCGAGGCTCTGGGCTGGTACAAATCCCACCCGGCTGGCGGGAGGGCGTTTCACCTACGGTAAAATCTGCGATCCCAGCACCCAGGAAATTCTGGACGAAGCGCTCTTGCTGGTCTTCCGAAAACCCCACTCCTATACTGGGCAGGACAGCGCCGAACTGCATACCCATGGTTCCCCGGCAGTTCTGCGAAAAGTGTTGCAAACCCTGTTCGAGCTGGGGGCACGCCCCGCCCAACCCGGCGAGTTCACGCTTCGGGCCTATCTGAACGGTAAGATGGATCTGGCACAGGCTGAATCGGTCTTGAGCCTGGTGGAGTCTGAATCGGACGCGGCCCGGCGGCAAGCCCTGCGTGGGCTGAGCGCTGGCCTGTCAGAAAAAATTCAACACCTTTCCGAACCACTCTTCAACCTGCTGGCCCATATCCAGGCCTGGCTCGACTACCCCGAAGAAGGGGTCGAGGCAGCCGCAATTCGAGCCACCCTCGAGCCGGTCTTGCAGGAGATTCAGCACCTGTTGGCCACCGCACCCGCAGGGCGCATCGCCCACAAGGGAGCCCGCATCGCCCTGGTGGGGGCTCCCAACGCAGGCAAGTCCAGTCTGCTCAATGCGCTGCTGGGCTACGAACGGGCCATCGTGACCCCCATTCCCGGCACCACCCGCGACTACCTCGAGGCCCCGCTGGAAATTGCAGGCGTGCCTATCGTGGCCATTGACACTGCCGGGGTGCGTGAAACTACTGATCTGGTTGAGAAAAGCGGGGTCGAGCGGGCCTTGCAAATCGCGCAGGAGGCAGACCTGGTGCTGTATCTGGCCGACCAGAGCCAGCCCACCTCCCCCCCACCTGCCCTGCCCTGGGCACGAACCCTGAGGGTTGCTACCAAAGCCGACCTTCCCCCTGCATGGCAGGATGAAACGTTTGCGGCGGTCTCGAGCCAGACCGGCCTGGGCTTGCAGGAGTTGCGTCAGCAAATCCACACCCGGCTTTTGGGCCAGGCCCCCGAAGGCGAAATCTGGATCAGCAACGAGCGCCATGTCGAAGCTCTACGCCGGGCCGAGGCCCATTTACAAGAAGCCTTGCAGGCCCCCGAGGATCTGGCCGGGGTTTCGATTGAAAGCGCCCTGGATGCGCTCGCGGAAATCCTGGGCCTGGATGTATCTGAAGAAGTAGTTGACCGGGTTTTTCGCAATTTCTGTGTGGGCAAATAAACGCTTTCCCACAGATCCCAGCTTTCAAGAACTGGCTCCGATCAGGGCGGTTGCCGTAGAGGGTACATCCGTTTACGGAAGCCCGCGCCGGTCTGGAGGCGGTTTTCTAAGCAACCAGGCTGCAACCACTTTTTTAATGAACAGACGTTTGAACCTATCAAAAACGTACCATCTGGTACAACGCCTTTGGCATCCCACTTCGTAGAAGGTTCGGTCCGTGCTAGAAGAAGT
>NZ_CALMCQ010000222.1 GCF_937863175.1 uncultured Meiothermus sp.
GTAAAGAGGGCAAATAACGCGGCCAACCAGGCCAGTCGCTTGCCCAGCCCATAGCGGATATAGACCATCGGCCCACCGAGAACCGAGCCATCGGTGTATTGACGGCGGTAATGAACGGCCAGAACAGCCTCGGCAAACTTGGTGGCCATGCCTACCAGGTAGGCTATCCACATCCACAATACCGCCCCTGGCCCCCCGATAATGACCGCCCCCACCATTCCGATGATGTGACCGGTTCCGATGGTTGCCGACATGGCTACCATGGCGGCTTGAAAGGGCGTGATCTGGCCTCCAAAGCTAAGGAAGCGCTCTCGAATGGCCCCCAGGGTTTCACGAAGCGCTACGCCCAGGCGACTGAACTGGGGAAAGCCGGTGCGGATGGAGAGATACAAGCCCACCAGGATAAAGACCAGCATCATCCATTCGCCATAGACGGCCCGATTGACAAAATCGTTGAACGCAAGAATATCCATAGCTTGCCCTTGTTTACCCAGCTTCCGGCCAGGCCTCTACCGGCATACCCCGGCTGAGACGCAGCTGGCGCAAATCACGCTCAAAAAGCCCCAGGCGGCCCAGCATGTTGGAGCGCGACTCGGGGCGCAAGGTGGTCTCGAGTTTTTTGGTACGCACCCGTACCAAGAACACCCGACCCAGCAAGACCTGCCACTGGGCATATAAATCTTCGTCTATCACAGCCACCCCCTGTCCTCCACCGTACAAAGAGAGTACCACCAGTTGTTCGGGTTTGATTTCCAGGCGCAGCCGCGCCTCGAGCAGGCCCAGGCGCAACAGTCTGCTCAACACCTGAGCCGTCTCGAGGGGCGAGAGCCGATTGTTCATCAGAGTCTGAACCAGGGTTTTGCCCTCGGCCAGGGTGAGTACCCCCACCTCCAGGGGGCTGAGCTGGGTTTTGCTCGAGGCTGGGCGGGTCTGGAGCATCAGTCCCCAGTTGTCGGGCAGGCTGATCTCCTTCCAGGCCTCGAATTGATGCAGAATCAGGTTGTGGGTCTCGAGGCTGGGCTCAATGCTTCGCTCCTGGGTTTGGGTCTCGGACTTGAAGCGAAACGGCGCCGACTGGATGCCGGCCAGCAGCTCGAGGGCTTCCAGACCCCGCAGCGAACCCGCTTCGGCATGAACCGGATAACCCCCGTACAAATAGACACGACCCAAAAAGCTGGGGTGCTCGATGAACAAAGCCCCACCCCTGGCTGCTCCCATCAAGGTCTCCAGGAGTCGCAAAAGGGGAAACTCCGCCAGGTTTCCACTTAGCACGTCCCGGCCTCCGGTAGCTTCAAAACTCGCTCCTGCTCATACAATCGGGCACGACCAGGCCATTGTAACCGCACCGTGCTCAACGGTTTGGTTCAAATAAGCCAAGCCTCCGACCAGAACAAGATTAAGCTGCTCCATACTGGGTTTGTCAAACCAGCGCAGCGGCAGGCCAGGTGGGATCATCAACGACGCAGCACCCCAGTGCATGCTGAACTCGTTGGAGCCCTGGCCATGCTTAGAGCGGGAGTCAAAACTTCGGGAAAGGCTGAAAACCAGAGACTCAACTACAGCACCTGCCCAGGGCGGGGTGCGAGTGAAGAGTGCGATAAGCTGGGGATAGCCCATGTCTAATGTTCTGGTTTTGCACGGTTTTACTTCGCATCCCATCCTGACCATGGGGCCGCTGCCCGAAACGCTGCGCCAGGCTGGATTTACTCTGGCACAACCAGTCCTACCCGGCCACGGCACCCGCCCCGAAGACCTGCGCGATGTGCGCTGGGAGGACTGGGTACGGGTCGCCCGGGAGGCCTATCTTTCGCTGGGTGAACCCCGGGCCATCGTGGGACTCTCGATGGGAGGTCTGCTAACGGGCCTGTTGGCGGCGGAGCTTAAACCCAGCGCTATCGTAGCTCTGGCCCCTGCTCTGGGCCTGATTAACAAAACCGCATACCTGGCCCCCTATATCCACCGCCTCAAACCCTGGGCCAAGAGCACCAGCCCTGCCGAAGAGGCCCAGCGGCGCAAACAAAGCCCCAATTACCCCAACTTCCCCACCATTGCCATCGTGCAGTTGATCGAGCTACAAAGACGTCTCCCAGCCCTGTTGCCAAAGGTCACCGCCCCGGCGCTGGTACTGCAAGCCGCCCACGACGACACCGTGCCAGAAGCCGATGTACGCCGCTACTTTGCCTTGTTGGGCAGCCCCCAGAAGGAGTACCGCGTCTACCAGAGCCAGCATGACATGCTGCTCGACCCCCTGGCCCAGCAAATCTCAGACGATACTGTGGCCTGGTTGCTGGGGAAGCTGGCTGCTGGAGATTTGTGATAGCGGCTGGCCTGCTCCTGAACTCATCGCGTTTCCCACCATTACGCCTCACGCGGTGAGGCGTAATGTACGCGGTTTAGCATTTTTTGCTATACCGCGTATTCGCGAGAACCGCTCTCAGAGCAGTTTTGGAGACGATCCCTCCAGTGAAGCGGAGATCCATACGCTTAAACTGCGCAATACGGAGGCGAGTTCCAGCGATGCACAGATTCGGTGCTCATCGGCTTGTCACAGGTCGCCGATTCCCACCTTCAACCGCCCACAGGAAGTGGATCGGAAGCCCCGAACCCGAGATCAGCGGCGGACTTCAACTTCTAGCTTCACATTGCCCCGTTTGGTCTGGCCCAGTACCTTTCTGACCACCAGACTCCCCAGCCCTTCGGCCAGCAGGTAGTCGCCTTCGACCATTTCATCCCTGGCGGAGACGGTTTTACCATGCAACTTAACCTTGCCGGCCTTGATCCCCTGGGCAAAATAGGTGCGCGAAACCCCAAAACCCTTGGCCCCCACCACATCCACCCGCAGGCTGGGCACCACCACACTGCGGGTACGCTCGCGCGATCTGGGCAACTGCTCGGGGGCGGCTTCCTTAGCAGGGATTCCTGCGTCTTGCAGGGTTTTGAGTCCCCTGGAAAGCGTGGCTAGCAAAAAACCTTCTTTGACCTCGTCCAGGTCACCCAGCAAACCCGGCTCCACCGCCGAGCGCAGTCGATCCTCCAGCGCCTCGAGGTCGCCCTCAAAGGCCAGAAAAACCACCCGGGTGGGATCGGCAACGGCGGGGATGTGGTCTGGAAACAGCACTGCCACCTGCCGCGAGGCCATCGGGAGGCCGCCAAAGGTCTCGAGGCAGATTCCTTCCTGTCTCGCCATACGGCGTAACTCGTCCAGCGCATCGGCTTCCAGAAAGGGAGTCTGTACCACCCGGCCCCCTCGAGCTTTTTTCAGGTATTCCTGCATCAGATCCTTCCTTTCTATTCCACAATTTCGCCGGGCGCGGCACCCAAATATAGGTTGAGCTGGATGCGGCGGCAACTCGATAGTGGAGCCGCTGCGGGCCGAAAGCCCAGAAAGGTATCGAACCCTCCGATCGCAAGCAAGGGGCTTTCAACTCTTCCACAAACCCGCGTAGGTTCCAGCCAGATCCATCAGCTCGGAATGGCTTCCCACCTCCACAATCCGGCCATTCTCCATCAACACAATCTGGTCGGCATGCTCCACGGTCGAAAGGCGGTGGGCTACCACGATGAGCGTGCGCCCTGGGCGTATGGCTTCCAGGGCCGCTACTACCTGGGCTTCACTGCCCCGATCCAGGGCGCTGGTAACCTCGTCGAGCAAAAGAATTTTGGCATCGCGCAATAGCGCAGCCGCAATTGCCAGGCGCTGCCGTTGCCCTACCGAAAGCCCACCCCCATCATCTTCCAACAGGGTTTGCAACCCCATCTCCGAGCGCAGCCCTACCCTACCCAGGGCTTCCCGCATGGCCTCTGGGGTGGCAGCGGGAGCCAGTGCGCTCAGGTTGTCCTGTACGGTTCCCGCAAATAGCAGCGGTTCCTGCGGAACCCAGGCCATTTTAGCCCGCAGCCACCGGGCATCGTAGCTTTGCAGCCCGCGTCCGTCCAGCAGTACCTGGCCGCTACTGGGGCGGTAGAGGCCCAGCAGCAGCCGCAGCAAGGTGCTCTTGCCCGAACCCGAAGCCCCCACGATGGCGGTAAAGGAACCCGGCTCGAGGCATAAATTGAGGTTTTGCAGGGTGGTTTCGCTGCCTGGATAGGCAAAGCTTAGATTGCGGAGCTCGAGACCCCCCTCCAGGGTCTCTGGTTGAAGCGGGCCCATACCAGGCGCCTCGGGTAGCTCGAGCAGCTCGACCAGACGGGCCGCCGCCCCTTCGGCCTGGGCGAACCCGGTTCCGATACGACTCAGCAGTTGCAGGGGTGCAATCGCCAGCGCCAGCAACGTCAGGAAGGCGGTCAGATCGCCTGGGGTCATCTCTCCGCGCTGCACCGCTCCCACCCCCAGGAAGAGTAACAGTCCCAGGAGCGAGGTGGTGGTCAGCTGCCCCAGGGGCAGGTTCAGGGCTGCAATCAGGGCGCGAGTGCGCCCCAGCCGATACTGTTGCTGGTTGCTGTGGCGAAAACGAGCCCTGGCAAATGCCTGCAGGTTCAGGGCGCGAATCAGTTCCAGGCGTCCGAAACCCTCGGCCATGCGGCCTGCCAACCGCTCCAAAGCGGCCTGGGTACGCCGACTGTAGTGGGTTACCCAGCCCCCAATCCAGCCCAGCAGCAGGGCCATAAACGGCAATACCAGCAGGAGATACAAGGTGAGCTGGGCATAGTGGAGCAAAAGCTGGGATAGCAGCGCCAGCAGCAAAATCCCCTGTACCAGAAGCCCTCCCAGGCTGTAAAACAAAAAACCCTCCAGCTCCTTCAAATCGGCTACCAGCCGCCCGGTCAGTCCGCCGGATGAGGGCGGCAGAGCCATCAGGTCGGTCTCGAGCAAACGCCCAAACACCCGTTCCCGCCAGACCGCCGGAATCTTGACCGAAAGGTAGCTAATAAAGGCTTCCAGCGCATACCCGCTCACCACCAGCACCGCCAGCAAACCGGCCCCAGACCACAAAACCTCGCCCAGGCGGCCAAACTCGCCGGCCAGTACCTGATCGAACAGCGGCCGGACCACCAGGCCAGGTAACCAGGCCTGGGCAACGGCTGGCAACACCGCCAGCCCCGCC
>NZ_CALMCQ010000223.1 GCF_937863175.1 uncultured Meiothermus sp.
GACGGCAACCCGCGCACCGACAGCCTGCAAGACTGCATCTTCACCGAGCGCGACTTCGACAACGTCGAAGAAGACGGCGACGAGCTAACCGTCACCCTGGGCTTCCAGTACCTGGGTCTACGGTCCAACGACCAGGACGCCATCGCCCAGTAGGTTGAGTGAGGATTGAACAAACATGGCCGAAAAAACCGTTATTTTCCACACCTTTGAAACGCCCGAGGGCAAAACTGTTGCCTTCCAGAAGCCCACTGTCGCCCAGATTGACGTGCTGGTCAGCAAGATTCGCAAGAGCGCGATCCAGGCCACGGCTAACTTTACCCTGGCCATTGTGCAGCCCGACCAGCGGGCTGCCTGGGAGGCCCTGCTGGCCGACAAACCCGGCTACGCCAGCGATGTCACCGAGTCCATCATGGAAAAGCTGGGTTTTCCGATGCGGGGCTGATCCTCGATGACGCCCTCAGCCCTTTCGAGCAGTACGCCGCCCTCATCGAGCACTGGCTCAAGCAGCCCGCAAGCAGCGACCTAGACGAGTTCCGCATCCAGGCCCGCAAAGCGCACTGGCTCGAGCGTCGCTACAATCCACCCGCCCCCCGGCCCCCGAAATAGGGGGCATTTCTATACACTCCGGTGTATGTTTTTACCACTCTGCGGATAATGAGCCTGTTCTCATTCATCACTCTGCCCCGGTTTTCGCCCCTCATCTTTTTCACAATGCTCTCAAGATGACAAATAGCGCGAAGCGCCGTGACATTTAGCGCGAAGCGAAATTGGCCCTGATGACATTTAGCGCGAAGCGTGAACCCAGTTCACCTTTTTCCACTCCGACCCTACACTATTCCAGTCGCACACGCTTTTCTTGCAGTTTATTCCGCTTGCTTCCGGCTCTTCCGCCTGTGACAAATAGCGCAGAGCAGAACAGTGTTTTTTGCGTTCCAGACATCCTAATTCTAACTAAAGCCTTCCGCAGACTGGTCGTTGCGGACTTGTGGGGACTCGGCCCATTCAATCCCAAGAATGTGGGAAAAGGTGGGTTAAAAGTGGGAGATAGTGGTAAAAAGTGGAGAAAACGTGGTACATTACGGTACAGAACAGCCCCCCCGGTGGGAAACGTTCGTAGAGATGCGAGCTATAAGTACCGAATCCGTGCAGGAGTAAACAAGATGCCTTTCGGTGAACACCAGTATAGCCTCGATGACAAGGGAAGGGTTGTAATCCCACAGCCCTTCCGTCCTTTTATCGAGGATGGGGTGGTGATCACCCGTGGCCTCGAGAACTGCCTCTACCTCTACCCTCTGCTGACCTGGAGCAACATCGAGCGGCAGTTGCAAAACGTGCCCCTGATTGACCGGCCCGCCCAGGAGCTGGTGCGCTTCTTGTATTCGGGGGCTCACAAGACCCAGCTGGACAACGCCTCGAGGGTGACCATACCCCCTCCCCTGCGCAAATTCGCCGGACTCGAGCATACCAGCGATGCTGTGATTGTGGGTGCGCCCACCCGCCTGGAGGTTTGGAGCGAGAGCCGCTGGTGGGAAAACATCACCCGGTTTGTCGAGAACCCCTCCTCTCCCGAGGCTCTGCGTGGCCTGATTGGATGAAGTATGTATGCTGCCCCTGTTCAGTCGCCTGCAACGGCCCAGCCCCCAGTCTGGCAGAGGTTCAGGGGTATGAGCCATATCCCAGTGCTCTACCACGAAGCCCTGGACTGGCTGGCGGTTCGACCGGGTGGGGTGTATGTAGACGCCACCCTGGGCGGAGCAGGCCATACCAGGGGCATCCAGGAGAGGGGCGGCAAAGTGATTGCTTTTGACCAGGATCCTGCGGCCATCGCACGGGCAAAGGCACTGGGCTTGCCCGATCTGATCCTGGTTGAGGCTAATTTTAGCGAAGTCCTGCCCCAGCTAGATCTGCTTGGTATCACCCAGGTAGATGGCATCCTGGCAGACCTAGGAGTGTCCAGCTTCCACTTCAACGACCCCCAACGCGGTTTTAGCTACCAGCACGAAGGTCCGCTCGACATGCGTATGGGCTCAGGGGGGCTGACTGCCGCCGAGGTGGTAAACACCTTTGGCGAGGAGGAAATTGCCGACATCCTCTACAAATATGGCGAAGAGCAGCGTTCGCGCCGCATCGCCCGCTTCATCGTGGAGAACCGTCCCCTTACCACCACCACCGAGTTGGCTGAGATCATCCGCCGGGCCACCGGTTATCGGGAAGCGGGGCACCCTGCCCGCAAAAGCTTCCAGGCCCTGCGCATTTACGTCAATGACGAGCTGGGGGCCTTGAGACAACTACTACGGGGTGCTGAACAGGTGTTAAGGCCCGATGGCAGGCTGGTGATCATCAGCTTTCATTCGCTCGAGGATCGCCTGGTCAAGCACTACCTGCGCGACTCGAGGCACCTGGAGCCACTTACCAAGAAGCCCGTTGTTCCTTCGGAAACCGAACAGCGCGAAAACCCCCGGGCCCGCAGCGCCAAAATGCGGGTGGCTAAGAGGATAGATGGAGACTTTGTATGAAAACAGTATTGAGGTGGTCCACCGTGTATTTGCTGCTGCTAGCGGGCCTGACGGCCCTGGGGCATTACAACCAGCAGTTAAACTCCAGCCTGCAGGCACTCCACTCCACGGAGGCCGACCGCAGCCGCAAGGAAACCAGGCTCCTGTTGCAGCACTATCAGTTGGTTTCGCCTTTGGCTCTGCGTGAGTGGGCCGAGGCCAGCGGCTACATCCCCATGAGCCTGGCCCGGTGGGACCGCCCCCTATCGCCCAGAGCAGAGAATGCAGGCCGGGGCATAAGGAGTCTCCCTTGAACCATTATGACTCCAGCACGGGTGGGGAGGCCACTCTTAGCCGGGGCTGGGTGGTGATACTGGCCTTCCTGGCTTTTGTGCTGGGGCTGGGGTATGGCTTCTACGTCTTGTGGCACAATGCGCCCAGCCTGCTGTTGCGGCCTGTCGCGGCGGTGGTGGAACTGCCTCCGCTGCGCGGTCGCCTGGAAGCCTCCGATGGAACCCCCCTGGCCTTCAGCACCACCGACGAGGCCCGCTTGTATCCACTGGGCCTCTCTGGCACCCAGCTCATTGGTTTTGGCGAGCGCAGCACGGGCAGGGGGCTCTCGGGCCTCGAGCTCGACCTGGAAAAACTGCTGTCGCAGGGCCAGAGTCTTCGTCTGACCATAGACCCCCAGGTGCAGGCCATTGCCGAACAAGCCCTGTGGAAGGGCCTCGAGACCTCCCAGGCCGACTGGGGCACGGTGGTGGTGATGGAAAGTAAAACCGGACGGCTGCTGGCCGTGGCCAATGGGCCGGTCTTCGACCCCACCGCACCCCGACGCAACACCCAGCAAGACCTCTCCTGGCGCAACCATGCCTTTGCCTATGCACTGGAGCCGGGTTCTACCATCAAACCCCTCACGGCAGCGGTGCTGCTCGAGGAAAATATGGTCAACCTGGCCACCCGGATCCATGCCCCCATGAGCCGCCGTATCGCTGGCTGGACAATCAACGATGTGGTTAAACACCCCGAGACTCTTACCCTGAGCGAGGTACTTAAATACTCATCCAATGTGGGCATTACCCTCCTGGCCGAGCGAATCCCGCGTGAGACCCTGTACAACTTCTTCAAGAAGATGCGCTTCAAGGATGCCGAACTGCTGCCACCCCTTTCCTACTACCCCCGAATTGCCGTGCAGGTCGCGGCTCCCAGTGTCCGTCCGGTGAACAGGTGGGGGCCAGCCGAGTATGCCAATGCCACCTTCGGACAGGGTTTCCTGATCACCCCATTGCATCTGGCTGCTGCCTATAACATCCTGGCGAACGATGGTGTCTACCGTCAACCGATTCTGTTTGAGGGCAATACCTCGCAGAGCAGCCCGGTTTTCCGCCCCC
>NZ_CALMCQ010000224.1 GCF_937863175.1 uncultured Meiothermus sp.
GGGGGCCAGGGCGTCGCTTTCTTGCTCCTGGCTGTACTGCATCCCCTGCACCCAGGGCTGGCCCAGGGGTTTTTTGCGCCGCTGGAGAACCACCCCTCCATTCTGCAGGCCCGCCTGGGACTGGAAGCCGCGCAGGCCCAGCTTCGAGCAACCCAGAGCCCGGTCAGCCTGCAAGCACAGGGGGGGGTCTCGTTTTTTGACGTGACGCCGCCTCCCGGTGCACCCACCTGTCCCAATCCCATCAACCCCCAGTGTGCAAACCTTCCGGGCGACGGGCGGCAGATTAGCCTGGGCCTGACCCTGACCCCTTTTGCATTTGGCGATGTTTCGGATGCGGTGAACCAGGCCGCCATTGGGGTCGAACAGGCTAGCCTGGGCCTGCGTCAGGCCCGCACCCAGCTCGAGGCCCAGGCTGTGGAGGCCGCCCTGCGGGTGCGCCTGGCCGAATCGGGGCTGGAAGCAGCCCGCCTGGGGCAGCGGCTGTCCCAGGCCAGCCTCGAGGCCACCAGGGTTCGGGAGAGCCGGGGCGCCGCCAGCCCCAGCGAGGTGCGCCAGGCCGAGGCCAGCCTGCGCCAGGCGGCCATCCAGCAGGCCGACGCCGAGCGCAACCTGGCGCTGGCGCGGCTGAGCCTGGCCGATCTGATCGGCCAGAGCAGCACTGCCCTGCCCCGGCTGGCGATCCCGTCGCAGAACACCCCGCCAGCGGTACGGCAGGCCGAACTACAACTCGCCCAGGCCCAGGTGGCTTTCGATCGCGCGGTGCGCGGGGTTCTGCCGGTGGTGCAGGGCAGCTATGCCCGCAATACCTCCGCCCACGACTCCTGGTCGCTCTCGCTCAACTCCCGCACCCTGCAGCCCACCCTCAGCTACACCAGCCAGTCCCAGGGCCGCAGCGCACCGCAGGATCGGATCCATGGAACGCTGCAAATCGGCCTCTCGGCCAACATCGCTTTTGGTGTGGTGGATGCGCTCGAGGCCGCCCAGAAACAAGTCGAGGCCGCCCGTCAGGCCGTAGAGGCGGCCCGCCGCAGCAGCAAGCTGCAAGAGGAGCTGTTGCGCTCCCTGCTACACACTGCCGAGCAGAGCCTGATCAACGCCCAGCAGGTGCGTACCGACGCCGAGCGAACCTTTAGCGAGGCCCGCGAACGCGAACGGCTGGGCCTCGCAAGCCCCCTCGCCACCCTGCAAGCCGAGTTAAGCCTGGCCCAGGCCCGCCTGGGCATCGAACAAGCGGATCTGAGCCGTACCCAGCGGCTACTGGATCTGTACCGCTTCTTTGCCCTACCCCTCAGTGAGGTGAACCGATGAGACTGGCTGTACCCATTTTTCTGACCCTGCTCCTGACCCCGCTCACCCTGGCTCAAGCCCAGAGCCTGACCCTGGAAGCAGCCCTGGCCAGGGCCTCGGAGCAGGCCCCGGTGGTGGCGGCCAGAGCCGAGCTCGACGATGCCAGCACCAGCCTCACGCGGATCCTGGCCGACCCCCTCCTGACCCGCCCCAGCAGGGTGCAGGCCGAGCAGCGGGCGGCCCTGGCGCGGGTCAGCTTTGATCGGGCAGTGGTGCAGGCCCAGAGCAACATTGTTGGGGCCTATGCCCAGGTACTGGAGGCCCAGATTCAGGTTCGTCTGGCCCAGAAGGCCCTCGAGGTCGCCAGCCGGGGTCTGGAAATCGCCCAGATTCGCCAGCGCAACGGCTCCGGCACGGCCCTGGATGTCCGCAACGCCCAGAACCGACAAGACGATGCCAGAAGCAACGCCACCCGGGCCGAAAACGGCCTGGCTCTGGCCCAGTCCTCGCTGCGCAGTCTGGTCGGCGGGTTCAATACGGTAGCCCCTCTACCGAACCCACCGGCCTTGCCCGAAGCCAGCACGGTGCGTGAACTGCTGGGCAAAAATCCCGATGTGCTGCAGGCCCGGCAACGGGGCGAACTGGCCAGTCTCCAGTTCGAGTTGCTCGACCCCAGCTTTGCGGCCAGGGCCGATATGGACGCGGCCAGGTCGCGGGCCGATCAGGCCAACGCGGGGGCCCGGGAAATCGAGCGGGGCCTGGGGCTGCAATACGACTCGCTGTATCAGAACCTCCAGGCTGCCTCCCGTGCGCTGGCTATCCAGCAAGCCGCCCTGGCCAACGCCCGCGAAACCCTGGCCAACGACAAGAAGCGGCTTGATGCCGGCCTGATCAGCGCGGTGGCCTATCTGCAAACCGAGCTTTCCTTCCTCCAGGCCGAGCTGGCCGCCCAGCAAGCCCAGGGCAACTACTGGCGGGCCTACTACAGCCTGTTGGCAGGAGGTCGCTGATGCAAGGGGTCTGGCTCCGGCATAAAACCTGGGTCTGGCTGGGTTTGATCGCACTGGTGCTGGTAGGGTGTGGCCCCCGCCGGCCTGTCCAGAGCGAAACCCCGGCCCCCTCGGCGGCTGAAGCCGCAACGGCCCGAAGCATCAAGGTCAGGGTAGTTCAGACCCAGGGCGGTGCCCTGACCACCACCCGCACCACCGGCACGACCCTGGCGCCCGCCCGCGAAAGCCAGGTGGGGGCCACCGCTTCGGGCAAGGTTCTGGAAGTACTGGTGCCCGAAGGCAGCCGGGTAGCCCGGGGGCAGGTGGTTCTGCGCCTCGACCCGGTGAATGCCCGCTCGGCCCTGAGCAATGCCCAGCTGGCCCTGCAACAAGCCCAGGTCAACCTCGAGCGGGCCCAGCGCACCACTGCCGGTTCAGTCTCGCCGCTGCAAGCCAGCCTCGACTCGGCCCAGGCCAGCCTCGAGGTGGCCCAGCGGCGCTACGTCGAAGGGCAGCAGCTCTTCGGGGCCGGGGCCATCTCGCAACTGGAACTGACCAGCCTCGAGGCCGCCTACAACCAGGCCAGGGCCGCAGCCGACAACGCCCGCGAAAGCCTGGCCCGTACACAACGCGCCTCCACCGAGGATCTGGCGCTGCTGCGCCTGCAGGTGCAGCAAGCCCAAAACCAGCTGGCCCAGGCGCGGCGGGCCGTAGCCGATACCGAGGTCAAAGCCCCCTTCGCGGGGGTGGTTGCGGAGACCTTTCTGAACCCGGGCGAGTTTGTGGCCGCCGGGCAGCGGGCCTTCCGCCTGGCCGACACCTCGAGGCTCGAGGCCAGCTTCCGCCTGCCGCCCGAAGATGCTGCGGGGCTACCGCCAGGCAGCCGGATCACCGTCCTGTTCGGGGGACAAAACTACCCGGCCACCATCGCCCGCAGCAGCAAGGTTCCCGGCACCGACCGCCTGGTCGAACTTACCGCCCAGATTGAAGGCGCCCTGCCGCCGGGTGCGAGTGCTCAGGTCAGCTACACCCTGACCCTGGCCCAGGGCACCTTGCTCACCTCCGGCGCCCTGCAGACCCAGGGCCGCACCACCTATGTGTATGTGGTACAGGATGGCAGAGCCGTTCGCAAACCGGTGCAGGTGCTGGCCGACACCGGCGCCCGCGCTGCCGTAGAGGGTCTTCCGGCTGGCATCCAGGTGGTGTTCCCGGTGCCCGCCAGCCTCAACAACGGGGATGCGCTCGAGGTGGTGCAGTAAATCATGGTGACCCCCGAGAGGCAGAGATTCTTCGAGGTCTCCTGCGGGAGGTGTTATGAACCCGTCTGATAAACCCTCCACCCTGGACCTTAATAAGCCGGAAAATCCTTTAATCAAGTTTTTTGTCCAGCGTTTTGTCTTCTCGACCGCGGCGTTTTTGGCCCTGGTTCTGCTGGGTCTGATTACCGGCAGCCGGGTGGGGGTGGATCTGCTGCCCCGCTTCGAGATTCCGGTGGTAGCCATCACCACCGCCTACCCCGGAGCTGGCCCCGAAGAGGTCGAGACCCAGATCAGCCGCCGCATCGAGGACTCGGTTTCGACCTTGTCGGGCATAGACCAGGTGGCCTCGATCTCGGGGGAGGGCTTCTCACAGGTCATAGTCTCCTTCGATTTTGGCGAAGACATCAACCGGGTCGCCACCGATGTCTCGCAGCGGGTCGCGGCAGTGCGCGGGCAGCTTCCCGGCGATGCCCAGGCCCCGGTTGTACAGCGTTTCGACCCCGCTGCGGCGCCGATTCTGTTCATCACTATTTCCGCAGATGGGCGTGACCTGCGGGATGTGGCCGAGTATGCCGAGGATGTGCTCAAACCCCAGTTGCAGCTGGTCACGGGGGTTGCCGATGTCCAGATTCAGGGCGCACCCAGCCGACAGATACAGGTTCTGCTCGAGCCCTACCGCTTAGCCTCCTTCAACCTCTCCCCCCTTCAGGTGGTCGGGGCCATCCAGGCGTCTGCACTGGCAGTTCCTGCCGGAACCCAGGCTGCCGAGGGACAACGCCTGCTCTTCACCCTGCGCAACACCCCTACCACTCCGGAAGAGGTGGGAACCATTCTGGTTGACCCCGCTCGAGGCATCGAGGTGCGCGATATCGCCATCGTGCGCGATGCCCAGGCCACCCCCACCCGCCTGACCCGGCTCGATGGTGAGGCCGTAATTCCCATCGCCATTCGCAAGACCCCAGACTCCAACTCGGTAGCGGTAGCCCAGGGCATCAGGGCCACCCTGGCCGACGCCAGCCTGCCCCAGGGCTACGAGGCTCGCATCGTCGGCGACACCACCACTTTCATTGAAAATACCGTCAACGACACCTTCAGGGAAGTTCTGCTGGTCGCGGCGATTGTCTCGATCATCACCCTGATTTTTCTGGGCAAGCTCAACTCGGTCTTTAGTGTGGTGGTGGCCATCCCGATTACCATGGCGGGGGCGCTGATTGTATTCGGATTGCTGGGTTTTACTTTCAACGTCATCAGCCTGCTGGCCATCATCGTGGCGGTGGGGATTGTCGTGGACGACTCGATTGTGCTGGCCGAGAACATCGAGCGTTTCCGCAAGATGGGCTACTCCACCAGGGATGCGGTGTTGAAGGGTTCCACCGAGGTCTTGTCGGCGGTTACGGCAGCCACCCTCTCGCTGCTGGCGGTTTTTCTGCCCATCAGCTTCCTTCCCGGCATTATCGGGGAGTTTTTCCGGCAGTTTGGCATCGTGCTGGCGGCGGCCATCGCGGTGAGCTGGCTCGAGGCCCTCTTCTTCCTCACCGTGCGCCTGGCCTACTTCCCCGACCCCGAGCCACCCACCTGGCGCGAACTGGCCCGGCGGGTTGCTGGCATCGGCCAGGATTTCCGCTGGGGTCTCAGGCTGCACGTCTACCAGCAGCCGGATCTGAGCCTGGGGCGGCGAATCTTTAATATCCTCATGACCCCCATCACCCTGGCGCTGGCCCCGCTGCGCTGGCTGGCCTCGGTGATGATCGGGTTGGCTGGAGCTCTTGCCGGTAGCCTGCACAATCTGTCGGAGGGTGCGTTCGTCACACTGCGCGAAGGCTACGCCCGCGCCCTGGCGGCCTCGCTCAAGCGCAGCTGGCTGGTACTCCTGATTGGCCTGGGTTTCTTTTTGAGCATCGGGATAGTAGCCCCCCAGATACCCTTCAACTTTACCGCCGAAAGCGACAATGGGCAGATTGACATTGACCTCAGACTACCCAAAGGTACCGCCCTTTCCGAGACCGACGCCCTCAGCCGCAGGCTCGAGGTCTGGCTGTACACCCGCCCCGAGGTGGAGGCGGTCTTCAACACCGTAGGCAGTTCGATTAATGCCCTGGCGGCGGGCAATCCCGAACAGGCCCGGATTGTGGTAGAGCTGGTGCCGAAGCGTGAGCGGGCCAGTGTCTACGATCTGCTGCCCGTCTACCGCGAAGCCCTGCAAAACCTGACTGCCGACCGGCCCGAGGCCGACCTGCGGGTCACCGCGCCGGAAGGCGGGCCAGGGGGCGCAGCCGATCTGCAGTTCACCCTGACCGCGCCTACCCCAGAGCTGCTGGCCGAAAAAAACCAGCGGGTCTTGCAGGTGATGCGAAACCTGCCCGACCTGATTGACGTGCGAAGCAGCCTCGAGGAGACCGCCAGCGAGCGGGTACTGGTTCCGAGTCCGGCCAGGCTACAGGGCACGGGACTGACCCCCAGCGACCTGGCCCAGACCCTCCGTATCTACAATGCGGGTGTTGAGGCCGGGAATGTGCGCTCGGCAGGCGATGATATCCCGATTGTGGTCAAGGCCGATCCCCGCCTGGTACCCGACCAGGCCAGCCTGCTCTCGCTGCCGGTGGTCGCGCCAGCGCTACGCAGCTCGCTGCCCATTGGCTCGGTGGGGCAGTTTGAAAACCGTCAGACACCGGCTCAACTGGCCCGCACCAACCAGGCTTTCTCCGCAGGCATCACCGCCAATCGCTCGCCCGGCGCCGAGATTGGAGCTTTTCAGCTAGCCAGCCTGGTACGAGCAGAGCTCGAGCAGGCCGGGGTCTTTACCGACGGGGTTCGCTTCGAGGAACAGGGTGCTACAGCCTTTGTGGGCGACCTGGCCCGCAGTGCCCCCATCGCGTTCGGGTTCGCTCTACTGCTCAACTTTCTGGTGATTGCCAGCCAGTTCAACACCTGGCGCTACCCGCTCTACCTGCTGCTACCGGTTCCACTGGCGCTGGTGGGGGCTTTCTGGTTCCTGTTCTTCTTCCAGAGCGGTCTGGACGTGGTCTCGGTGCTGGGCGTGGTAATTCTGATCGGGCTGGTAACCAAAAATGCCATTTTGCTGTTGGACTTTGCGGTGCGTGAGGCCCAGACCAGGCCGCTGTACGAAGCCCTGGTAGAAGCCGGCCGGCTGCGGCTGCGCCCCATTCTGATGACCACCCTGACCGTGCTGATGATTGCCATCCCGCTAATTGCTGCTACCGGAGAGGGGTCAGAATTCCGGCGCCCCCTGGGTATCATCATCCTGGGTGGGGTCTCGGTCTCGATGCTGCTAACCTTGTTCGTGGTGCCCGCGGCGTTCTATCAGTTCGAGCGCAAGCGCTACCAGAAGATGCGGCTGGAGCGCCAGGGCCAACCTGGTGCAGCTCCGTTGGCTGGCGACTAGGCGAAGGCTCGATTGTGGCGCCTGGACGCTTGCCTCGAGGGAATAAGAGGGAATCCGCCGAACGCCCTGCAGCAAAACCTGGTTTACTTGATGGTTACCGGCATGGTCGCTAATATGAGCGATATGCTGTACAACATCCTGGATGAAGTGAGCGAGTTGCGCCTGCTCCAGTATTACCAGTCTCAAGCGCTGTATAACCTGATCAAGCGGAACCGAGAGCATCTGGGCCGCTGGATGCCGTGGATCGACGACCAGGAATCGGAGTACGCTATCTACGGATTTATCCGCGATTCGATAGGGGCTTTTTCACAGGGAGAGCAGTTGCCCCTCACGATCTGGCACCAAAACACCCTGGCCGGAATGGTAGGTCTTTATGAGATTAAGCCTCATCATAGAAAGGCTCAGATTGGTTACTGGCTGGGCGCCGAATTCCAGGGAAATGGACTTGCCACCATGAGCATACGCGCCCTTCTGGTTCATGCATTCACGGAGCTGTGGCTCAACCGGGTAGAAATTCTGGTTGCCGACCACAACACCAGGAGCCGGGCTGTCCCCGAACGCCTGGGGTTCAAGCTGGAGGGGATGCTGAGACGGGCTTTCATTGTGCGGGAAGACGTCCAGGATCTCGCAGTATACGGCATGACCCAACACGACTGGATGGAGTTTCAGGGCTCCTTGGTAGACCCCATGTCGTAGGCGAACCCCCGTTGGCCCAGGGCCGAGTGTATGGGAACGGGAGCCCGGCCAGGAGACCGGAACCGGAGCCATGCGGGTAGCGTTCGCTGGCTGCCAGGACCTACCAGAGTAAACTGGGATCGGTTCGCTTGGCATACGATGCCGTCCTGGTCATCCAGCTTGCGAGCCTTTCCGCGCTCAAACAAATCTGCAGTATGAACAAACATCGTGTTTTCTGGCTAATTTTCATCGGCGGCATGCTGTTCTTTGCCGGGGTGGTGGTCTGGTATGTCCAGCGTGCCCTCACCCCCTACCCTCTGGCCGGGAATGCCCTCGAGGCCCTGGCCTCGAGTCCCCTGGTGCAGGTGAGCGAGACCAGCTATGGCTGGGTTTTTGTTCCACAAGGCAGGGCTAGGGGCGGTCTGGCCTTCTACCCCGGTGGCCTGGTGCAGCCGCAAGCCTATGCCCCGGTGCTGCACCGGATCGCCAGCGCAGGCTACCGGGTGGCCCTGCTGCGGGTACGCTATAACCTGGCCGTGACCGAGCCGGATAAGGCCCGCTCACCCCTGGTCGAAGCCCCAGACCTGCCCTGGGCGGTGGGAGGACACAGCCTGGGGGGGGTGGTAGCCTCAAACTTTGCCGACCACAATCCCCAGATCATGGCCCTGGTGATGTGGGCGGCCTACCCACAGTTCAACCTCTCGGCCATGGAACTGCCCAGCCTGGCCCTGTATGGCGAAAAAGACGGGGTCATCAACCCGGAGCAGGTCGCTGCTTCCCGCAACAAGTTTCCCAGGGGAACCCTCCACCAGACCATCCCCGGCCTGAATCATGCCGGATTTGGGGCCTATAGCGGGCAGCGCGGCGATAACCCAGCCACCATCACCCCCCAGGCTGGCTGGGATGAGGTGGCGCGACGAACCGTGGCCTTTCTGGATACTGCCCTGGCCAAACCCTGAGCCATCTCTATTTCCGCTGGTTTCGGCGGGCCAAAAATCGGTCTATCCAGCGATCTGGCAGCAGGCGGGCCAGCAGCGCACCTGCTCGGGCATCCCGACCCACCCCGTAGCGGGTTCTGGGATGGGCTGCCGAAAGGGCGTGTTCGACTGCCCTGGCGACCGCACTGGGGTGTAAACCTCGGCCATCCTGTCCCTGAATGTAGTTCAGCATTCGTTCCATGGCCGATCCATAAAGCGCAATGGCCGGAGGCGAGAGCCGCGACCTCAACTCCTCTCCCCAGGCTACGCCTTTGCTCCAGATGGGGGTCTGGATATTTCCCGGCTGGATAATCGAGACCTCCATCCCCCATTCGCTTAACTCGCGCCGCAGGGCATCGCTGAGGGCCTCGAGGGCAAACTTGGAGGCGGCATAAGGCCCCATCATGGGGGCTGCCACCCGTCCGCTGATGGAACTCATCATCACCACCCGGCCCCCAGCAGGGCGAAGCAGGGGCAAAAAAGCTTGGGTGACCGCTATCTGTCCGATCACGTTTATCTCCAGAACCCGGCGCAACTCCGCTAACGGCAGAAACTCCAGCGGCCCTGCCACCGCAACCCCGGCGTTGTTAACCAGGCCATCCAGTTGGGGAGTCTGGGTGGCAATAAATTGAGCGGCAGCCCGGATGGAGGCTTCGTCC
>NZ_CALMCQ010000225.1 GCF_937863175.1 uncultured Meiothermus sp.
AGGGTCGGGCGTGTGTGGGCGGTAGTAACCCGGCCTTCACAAGAGCCTCCTAAAGCACCCACCACGACTTCTTCCGATCAGGCCCTGAAAAAGAGGTATCCTCCAAGCACCACCAGTGCCAGTCCGCTGACCGGCTGTAAATAACGCACTGCCTTCTGAAAGTACCGCCGAATCAGTTCGTTGGCGAAGACCAGCGAGAGCGAGAAGGTGAGCATCATCAGGGTCATGCCCCCCGCATAAGCAAAGAAGTTTGCCAGCCCGCTCAACCAGTAAGTGGTAAAGGCGGTCAGGGTGACAGACAAAAAAAGCGGCAGCCCACAACCCAGCGAACCGACCGCATAACTAATGCCGTAAAGGTAGTAGTGGTGCAGACTGCGCTCGGAGGGCCGCTTTCCGCCGCGAAGTCTGGCGGTAATCCGGTCTACCGGCAAGCCAGGGGTGAACCCTTTCTTGATCAGCATAGTTAGACCTAGACCCATCAGAAGAAGAGCAATCCCGGTCTCGATCTGTGGGGCAAAGATGCTCAGATAGGCCGAGAGTACCCTTCCGGCCAGCATGATAATCAAGCCCAGTCCTGCGAAGACGGTGAAGAAGCCAGCGCTCATGGCCAGCCCGAGCTTGATGCCCTCTATTCCACTCTCCTGCCAGGCGGACTCCTGCCTTCGGGCCTGAGAAAAATAGTGAGCCACATAGGCAGATAGCATGGCATAACTGCAAGGGGTAAAAAAGGCCAGGACACCCACCCCAAAGGCATATGCAAAGAGGGCTGGATCCATATCAGCTCCTGCCAACCGCCTGGTGCAGCACCTCGAGGAACCGAGGATCGCTAACCGCGCGAATACCCCGGAAGATAATCTCTCCCTGAGGATTGACTAGCACCATGCTGCCTCGAGCCTGCACCCGGTAGCGTAGCACCAGAGGGTCTGTCCGGGAGTCGAGCGCATAGCGGAAGTCGGTATGGCCGTATTGACTCCGGTGTGAAAGCAAGTTTTGCTTGGAGTCGACAAAGGGGTCAATGCTGATCCAGACCACCTGAAACTGGTGACGGTACTGCCCGTATAGCCGGGCAAGCTCCCGGGTCTCGGCACGGCACGGGACACACCATGCCGCAGAAAAGTAAAACAGGGTAGGTTTTTCACGTAGCGCACTTATCTCCAACGGGCGGCCCTCGAGATCGGTGAGCGAAAAATCCGGCACGCGCTGTCCCACCGTGGCTGCAGGGTTTGAGTAGGGATTCCAAAGCAGCAACAGGGCCATCCCGGCTACCACCAGTGCAGGAATGCCGACCGTGAGCAGCCTTTTGGAAGGCTTGGTTTGCGGTGGCTGGGTGCTGTCAGCCTTTGGAGATTTCATAGCTTCAATCCTTCCAAAAAGGTTTAGGGATGGTTCTGCCCTTGGCTTTAGCCAAAGCCACCGGGACTCAAACTGCACCCCATTATGCAGCCAGCCAGGGCAGTCTTTCCAGGACTGAAGTCCCCCGGAGAAACCCTCGAGGCAGTGCCAATACCCATGCTGCTTTAAAGTGGCCTGGCGTCAGCTAAACTACTACGATTCCCAGGCCTGGGCCACCGACCGGGCCCTCAGGCCAGGTGCCGCCGGGCCGCCCGGTAGGCCACAAAAAGCATGATCAGGTTAAACAGCAGGAGGGCTGCGACCACACTCAGAAACGAGACCGAGTCTTAGATCCACAGGTCTCAGATACACGCGTTCTTGCTTCTCGGTCATACCGGTGATTCCTCCCCACTTTCTTTTCTAGCCTCGACCCGGCCAGGTCTGGTTAGCGCAGTGAGATAAAGCAGAGCACCCAGAACACACACGGTTAGTGAGGTTATTTGTAAGGTTCCGGCAGAACCGAGCCAGCCGACCACCGGATCCAGGAAATGGAGCACCGGCAAGACGCCTAAGGCTAGACTTACGTTGACCAGGCTAAAGACCCGTCCGAGAAAATTCTGGGGCACCACTGCTTGGAGCATTGACTGTGTGGCAACGCTAGATACATCGAAAAGGATGCCGCTCACGAAGAAAACAGCCATAAGAACCGGGAATATTGGAAAGGTAGCACCTAGCAGCATGGGGGCTGCCAGGAGGGCGTTGAGCAGAACCACCAGCTTGAGGCTAGGTATCCCCCTTTTCAGCGCACCGAGGATCGCTAGCCCAGCAACTCCACCAAGAGCGAGGCTGGTGTACAGGAGCCCGAGGCCTGATGCCCCGATGTTGGCGACCTCCATTGATACTGGAACCATGATGATCTCTACCACACGCCAGAACAGAGAGGTTGTGCAGCACGAAGAGCCAGAGCTTTTGCGCGTGGACCAGCCTCATGCCACCGCCTCCAGGAAGAACCGCTCCTGCGCGACCTACAAACGCTAGTGGCCTCACACGCACTCGGGTTTAGCGCATGTAATTCAGCTATGCTCCCTCCCAGCGGTACTGCTCGAGCTGCCTGCGGTACATCCGGGCATAAATCCCCCGCTCGGCCATCAGCTCGGCGTGAGTACCCAGTTCGACAATACGCCCCTCCTTGAGCACCGCGATACGGTCGGCAAAGCGCACCGAGGCCAGCCGGTGGGTGATGATCAGGGCCAGGCGGCCCGGAAGCAAGCGCCCAAACTCGTCCAAAATTTCCGCCTCAGCCTCGGGGTCGAGGGCAGCGGTGGGTTCGTCCAGGATCACCATAGGGGTCTTGTGATAGAGCACCCGGGCCAGAGCAGTGCGCTGCCATTCCCCGCCCGACAGATCCACCCCACCCAGCTCGCGCGACAGCGGGGTACGCAGACCTTCGGGCAGCCGTTCAAGCACACCACTGAGGCGCATCTGGGCCAGGGCCTCTTGTACGCGGTGGGGATCGTAGCCCTGGTGCATGGCTACCTGCTCCCCCAGGCTCAGTCCCAGGCGCAGAAAATCCTGTGGTACTACCGTGAAGTTTCTCCGGTAGCTGTCCAGGGGCAGGGTACGGATGTCCACGCCACTCAGCTGGATCCTGCCCTGGTCGGGGTCGTAAAGACGTAGCAGCAGTTTGACCAGGGTGGTCTTACCGGCGCCATTCTCGCCTACCAGGGCGGTGGTGGTGTTGGGCGGGAGCTCGAGGTCAAGGCCAGCCAGGACAGGTCTAGCGGTTCCGGGGTAGGAGAACCAGACCCCCTCCAGCCGAAGGCTAGACCCCACCGGCAGAGGGAGGGTCTCCTCTGGCGAGGGCAGTTCGATACGGGCAGGCCGCTCCTGGTAACTCAGAAAGTCCTGCAAAAACAGTAGGTTTTCCCGCAGCTCGGTGTAATTGCCCAGCAGGCCCTGGAAATTCTGCCGCACCTGGGCCAGCCCCACTACCAGCAGGGTAAACCCTCCCAGGCTGAGTTGCCCGCCCAGGGTAAGCCACAGACCATACCCCAGGGAGGCGTACTGGGCCAGCAGCAACAAGGTTTGCCCCGCCCCATGGGAGACCACCTGGCCCAGGGCAGCCTGGTTCAGCCGCTCCAGGCGTGTCTGGGCTAGCCGACGGGCCTCGCCTAGAAACCAGGGCTGGAGCCGGTACAGGCGAACCTCCTTGGCGTGCTCGAGGCGGGTCAGATACTCCTCGAAGAGTTCCATCAGGTGGCCCTCCCGGCTGCTGTCGACCAGGGCCCCAAACACCAGGGCGCTGCCCCTGCGAGCCACCCACAGGGCAGGCAGTAAGGTGAGCACCACTGCCAACAGTAGATCGGCCCGCAGCAGCAGGATGGCCACCGCGAAGGCCAGCCCAGCCACCAGATTGATCAGCAGCTGCACCCCGTAGACCACCATCAGCACCGGGCGCAGCCGCGACTCAGCCCAGACCCGGCTAAAAGCCAGGCTGCCCTCCTGGCTTTCGAGATCGGCCATATCCTGGCTGGCCCGCTTGGCCGCGAGCTCGAGGCGCAACCGCATCGAGACCCGGTTCCGCAGACGCTCCTGAAAGTACGTGCCAGCCTGTTGCAACACCCCCGCCAGCAAGAGCAGCCCAAGCTCCAGGCTCAGCAAGGTAAATACTTCTACCAGCGGCCTTTGGGCTACAATCCCATCAATCAGCAGTTTGGCCACCCAGGCTGCCAGGGCGGGTATGGCGCTGCCTAGGAGCAAAAAAACCAGGGTAAACAGCCCTTCTCGAGGGGCCAGACCAAACAGGTAACGAAGGGCCTCGAGCAGACTCATACACCTGTAGAGTGATTTATGCGCTCAAATAGAGCGCTGCTGGCAGTTTCAGCCAGCTGTTCGGACAGACTCCCTAACGAGATATTTTGGCAAATTCTTTCTAAACCAAACCTCAGAGCAGTAGCATACAACATTGCTTCTCGAGAGGTCTGATGTTCTTCTACGATATATTTTTCAATCATGGCGTAAGTTTCTTCTTCACTGGCCTCTCCCAAGAAGACTGGGCGTCTCCACTCAAGCAACTCCTCAAAGGGAAGCGTACCATTCGAGAGGTACTTCTCTAAACCCACCCGCTCTGCTCCTGCACCCAGCGCAAACTTACATAGTCGATACGCTCCCATTTGAGCGATGGTTTCAACAAGCCAACGCGGAGCTCCATCACCAAACTGGTGCAAAACGAAAGTCTCGAACCACTCGTGGCCCAAAAACCAGGCGTTTTCCTCCGCGCTTTGGTTTAACATCCACAAAATGGGCTCTCTGGTCACTTCTCTCTTGCTGATCCCAATTCTAGGGTGCTCATTGACAATTACAACTGTTGTGGGTGGTGGTCGGTATGGAAAAAGTTCTCTCTTGACGAACTCGGCTGTTTTATGAAGTATTTGTTCGATAATTGCTTTGGCTTCACTTTCAACACTCTCCTTTTCGTACATAACGAAAAGGTGTTCGGCAATTTCTTTTTTAGGAAACACAAAGTGCATCCGATCGTAATCGATAATTCCTTCCACTACCCCTCCCAAAAAAGTTACCAGGTTAGTTGCTTCGGTTTCTCACCTTGCTCCCGGTGGATAGGGTACACCTACCCACCGGCTAGCCGCTTTACGCTGATAAAGTCCTACTCCTTAATCTTGATTACGGTGCCATTTGGCAGTGTGATCGTTACCCCAGCAAGCACACTCTTCCTCTTCATTTATACTCACCCCCTTTCCGACCCTTCTATAAAAAAGGTCATCTATATCCTTGCAGCTACAACCTAACATTCACCTAACATCCCAGAGCCCCCAGCATGTTAGGTGGTTGTTTGTAGTGTAGTGCGCCCCTAAAGTGAGACCATAAGCTAAGAGAGCTTTTGGTTGATTT
>NZ_CALMCQ010000226.1 GCF_937863175.1 uncultured Meiothermus sp.
TGCGGCGCCACCGGTCACGGTGGTGGCCGGACCCCGAACCAACACCCTTAGCGTGACCGGTTCTGCCGACCAGATGGCCCTGGCCGAGCGCCTGATTCCCGCCCTGGATCGGCCTATTCAGCAAGTCCAGCTGCAAATTCGGGTGCAGGCTGTGCAGGGTGAGGTGATTCGCAACCTTGGCATCCGCTGGGAAACCGTTTCGGGCGGCAACCTGATCGCCAGCTTCCTCTCTACCGGTCTCAACCTGATCTTTGACGCTACCCGTAGCCTGGCCTCACTCAACATCCGGGCGGTGCTGGATGCGCTCGAGCGGCAACAGCTTTCCCGCCGCCTGAGCGATACCAACGTTCTGGTTGAAGATAACTACGGCGCCGATACCTCCGACCTGCGGGCCACCGGCGCCAGGGGCGCGGAAATTAAGGTGGGCGGGCGCCTACTGATTCCGGTTCGCCTTGGCGATCAAGTCAGCGTGCGTGAGTTCGACTATGGGCTGCTGGTGCGGGTGCGTCCACAAATCTCGGCGGATGGGAACATTTTGCTCGAGGTCTTCACCCAGACCGGCGGCGACCCTGCCGACGGCCCCGCTGGCAGCATCCGCATCCCCCAGCAGACCACCCTCTCCAGGCTGCGCATCCGCGACGGCCAGACCGTGGTGCTGGGCGGCCTGGTTCAGAAAGTGACCGATACCAGTGAGTCCAAAATCCCCCTGCTGGGCGACATCCCCCTGCTGGGCGAACTCTTCAAGCAACGCACCTCCTCGGTTAAGGACGATGAGCTGATCGTGATCATCACCGGCAATATCGTCAAGGATGTCGCGCAGCGCTAGGGTGTTTCTTCACCGCGAAAGCCGGGCTTGTCCCGGCTTTTTGTTCTGAGGTAAGTGGCAACGCCAACACGGGTTCATGCTTCATCGGCTATCGCCTCCTGGCGACCGGCTACCCGGCTAGCAGTTATGCTAGATTCTGTTCATGCGTTTTCTGACTGCTGGAGAATCCCACGGGCCGCAACTCACCGGCATCGTGGAGGGTCTGCCCAGCCTGCTGCCCCTCACGGTGGAAGACATCAACCCCTGGCTCACAAAGCGGCAGGGGGGCTATGGGCGTGGGCGACGGATGGTGATCGAGACCGACACGGTGGAGTTTGCCAGCGGGGTGCGGGCGGGTCGTACCACTGGGGCCCCGGTCACGCTGGTGATCAAAAATACCGACTACCGCAACTGGATCGAAATTATGGATCCGGCGCCCGGTAACGAGCCGCGCAAGAAGGCCCTCACGGCGGCCCGGCCTGGCCACGCCGACCTTTCGGGGGGCGTCAAGTATGGGCACAAGGACTTGCGGGATGTGCTCGAGCGAGCCTCGGCCCGCGAGACCGCCATGCGAGTGGCGGTGGGGGCCATCGCCCACAAATTGCTGCTGGGCTTTGGGGTACAGAGCGCTTCGTTTGTGGATGGAATGGCGGGGGTCTGGAGCCAGGTGCCTTTTGACTGGAGCCTTGTGGAAAAGATCGAAGAGAGCCCCGTGCGCATGGCCGACCCGGAGGCCGAAGCCGAGGTGATCCGCCGGGTGGATGAAGCCAGAACCACCGGCGATACCCTGGGCGGTATTGTTGAAGCCCGCTTCAGGGGCCTGGTCATGGGGCTGGGATCGCAGATGCACTGGGAACGCAAACTCGATGGGCGGATTGCCCAGATGGTCATGAGCATCCCGGCCATCAAAGGGGTGGAAATTGGCACCGGTTTTGGCAACGCCATGAAACCGGGTTCGCAGGTCCACGACCCCATCTACTGGGAGCAGAGCCTGGGCTACTACCGCCAGAGCAACCGTGCGGGCGGCACCGAGGCTGGCATGACCACCGGCGAGGAGTTGGTGGTACGGGCTGCCCTCAAGCCCATCGCTACGCTGATGAAGCCGTTGCCCACCGTGAATGTGGCCACCCACCAGCCCGCCGATGCAGCCCGTGAACGTTCCGACACCACTGCGGTTCCGGCGGCCAGCGTGATTCTGGAAGCCCTGGTGGGCATCGTGCTGGCCCAGGCCTATCTGGAGAAGTTTGGAGGAGACACCCTGGACGAGCTGGTTGAAAGAGTAGAACAATACAAGCGACGGGTGCTGGCCTATTAGCAACCGGGGTAGACTGATTCTTATGCGGATGATCGCCCCTCGAGAACGTCGCATGTCGCCAGACTCGGGTCGCAGGCCGGGCGACCCTCCCTCGTACCGCTGGGGTCTGAGTCCTTATGCTCGAGGTTGAGCGCCCCGCCACCTGGGTGGCCCTGACCGGCTTTATGGGCGTGGGCAAAAGCCGCATCGGGCGGGAACTGGCCCGCGAATTGATGCTGCACTTCATTGACCTGGATCGGTATATTGAACGCGAGATGGGGCTTTCGATTGCCGATATTTTCCGTCACCTGGGTGAGCCCACCTTCCGGCAACTCGAGGCCGAGGCCGTAAACGAACTGGCCCAGAAAGATTTTCTGGTACTCTCACTGGGAGGGGGCACCTTTGTGAGCCCGGAAAACCGCCAGCAGCTTTTGCGGCGGGGGCCGGTGGTGGCACTGTGGGCCAGCCCCGAGACCATCTTCGAACGGGTCAGCCGCCGCCCTGGGCAGCGCCCCATTCTCGATAACCCCGCCCCCTTCGAGCGCATCCAGAAGCTCCTGACCGAACGCGAAGCCATCTACCGCCAGGCCACCCTTCATGTCTCTACCGACGGCAGACGAATTCCCGACGTAGTAGACGAAATAATTGAACGACTGTGGGATTATGCGGAAGCTGAAGATTAGACACCCCATCCCCTACCCGATCCAGATCGGGTTCGACCTCGAGGTGCCCCAGGCCACCGGCCCCCGGGCCATGATCTTCGATCTGGCCGTCCAGAACTATGCCAAAAAGTTGGCGGCACGCCTGGATATTTCGGCGGGCCTGGGCCTTCCGGGCGGCGAGAGTGTGAAGAGCCTGGCTACCTACGGCAAGGCCCTGTCCTGGCTGGCCGGACAGGCCCTTCCCCGCGATACCACGCTCTATATTGTGGGGGGCGGTTCCCTCACCGACCTGGGCGGGTTTATGGCCGCTACCTATCTGCGGGGGGTGAGGTATATCAGCCTGCCCACCACCACCCTTGCGGTGGTAGATGCCTCGCTGGGCAACAAGACCGGCATCAACCTGCCGGAAGGCAAAAACCTGGTCGGAGCCTTCCACGCCCCAGAAGGGGTGTACGCCGACCTCGAGACCCTCAAAACCCTCCCACAGTACACCTTCAGACAAGGGCTGGTCGAAGCCTTCAAACATGGTCTCATCGCCGGGGACGAACTGCTGGTTAATGTGGAACCGCTCTCGCTGGATTGGGAGGGTTTTGAGAACTACCTGGCCCGTGCCGTCTCGGTCAAGTTACAGATTGTGGAAGCCGACCCCACCGAGCAGAACGAGCGCCGCAAGCTCAACCTGGGCCACACCCTGGCCCATGCCCTGGAAGGCGCTACCTTTGGGGTGATGCCCCACGGGGTAGCAGTGGCCTATGGTCTGCTCTTCGCTGCCCTGCTGGGTCGTGCCCACGGCGGCCATGACCTGGTGCCTGCGGTGCTGAAGCTTTTGCACTGGCTCGCACCCCCCCCGCCCCCCCGCTTTAACTGGGACGACTTGACCCCTTTCCTCAACCGCGACAAGAAAAAGGTGGGCAAGGCCCTCAACTGGGTGGTGCCCAAGGATATGGGCTGGCTCGAGATTCACCCCGTGTTGCAGGAAGTACTGCTGGGCTGCTACGAAGAATTCCTGAGCCTGGTGGCTACGCTAAGCACCGAACCCTCCAGACCCGCCGAGTCCCAACGAGGGTAAGACTTTGAAAATCCGGAGCGGTTCGGCGCAGGCAGCACCCATTCACAGAACCCGGAGGCGGCCAGAAGGGGGTTTTCAAAGCAAGCCGGGGTGCATCCGTCTGAAACCTGCCCTGCGTATCGCCACCGTATGTTTGTCACGGATCCAGACGGGCGTACGGCGCCTGCGGCTGGGTGGATGGACCGATGGGCCTTATGCGCAGCTTACACCTTCAGCGGCTCCTGGGCTGGCTCGTTCAGCCCAGGAAAGCTGTGGCGGTGGTGCATGATGCGCACCGCAAAGTCGTAGGTGAAATAGCTGTAGGCCCAGTTGGAAAGCACCATCATGCGGTTGCGAAAGCCTATCAGGTAGTAAAGGTGTACCGCCAGCCAGGCCCCCCAGGCCGGGAAGCCGCGCATTTTCAGGTTGCCGAGTTCGGCAATGGCATGGCTGCGCCCCAGGGTCGCCATGTTGCCCTTGTCCTTGTATCGGAAGGGTCGTTTTTCCTGCCCATGCAGCTCCCGCAAGATATTACGGGCGGCCAGCGCGCCTTGCTGCATGGCAGTGGGAGCCACCTGGGGATGGGGGCGGCCATCCCGATACTCCAGAAAGTTCATATCACCGGCCACATAAATCGAAGGATGTTCGGGCACAAACAGCGCTGGGGTGGTGGCCACCCGGCTGCCCCTGGTGGTGGGCAGCCCCGGCAGCGCCTGTCCGGTCACCCCCGCGCTCCAGACCACGGTAAAGCTCGGAATGGTGATGCCACTCTGCAGCCGGACGGTGCCCTGGGTCACCTCGACCACCCGCTCACCAAACATCAACTCCACTCCAAGACTTTCCAGGAATCCCTGAGCATACTGCGCCGACGAGGGCGCGAAAGCATCCAGGAGGCGGTGGCTGGTCTCGATCAGGATGACCCGGAGTAGGGAGAGCTCGAGGTCGGGGTAATCTCGTGCGATCACATGACGGCGTACCTCACCGACTGCCCCCGCCAGCTCGACCCCGGTGGGCCCACCCCCCACCACCACAAAGGTTAATAGGGCTTTGCGCCGCTGGGGGTCGGGGGTACGCACGGCTTCCTCGCAGGCCGAGAGAATCCGGTCGCGGATTTTCATGGCATCGTCCAGGTCTTTGAGGCCATAGCCGTACTGGGCAATGCCCGGCAGACCAAAGTCGTCGGTGCGGGTACCAGTGCCCACAATCAGATAATCGTAGGCCACAGGGCGGCCCTCCACCCACAAGACCTTGGCCTGGGGGTCTACCCCTTCCGCTGCACCCAGCAGGAAGCGGGCGTTTTTGTGCCTGCGCAGGAAGGCCCGGATCGGGAAGGTGATCTGGGGAGCCTCGAGGCCAGCAGTGGCCACCTGGTACAAGAGGGGCTGGAACAGGTGGTAGTTGTTGCGGTCTACCAGCGTAACCTGTACCCCAGGTTTGCGGGAAAGCTCGCGCACTGCATGCAAGCCCGCAAAGCCAGCCCCAAGCACCACCACGTGTTTGTTCCGCATTTACAGCCTCCCTGGGACCATGCCCTGGCTTTCTCTAAGGACTTTTGTCCCCACAATCAGATTGTACTTCTTTTCACATAAAGCCAGGGAGGTTTACTTACATTTTGTACCCTCTATCGCATCCTGCAGTCACGCGGTGCCAGGGGTCGTCCGCATACGGGCCCACCCGTTACAGGGTGAGTGCCGCCTTCCCGGCAACGTTTTCGCTACCGATGCCTCTGGGATGTTTCCTGATACCGCGCCAACGTGCACCAAGTCGCCCCTATCCTGGCCGCAATTTTTGTCGCACCCTTGAAAGAGAATGCCCCCTCTGGGCGGTAGATTCCCTCTGGATGCGCTGACGCTCGCACACCTGGCAACAACTATTCTTTCCAGGGCCTGTTATTCCGAACTCGAGCCCCGGTACACGGCCTCAGTATGCTGCAGCCGAATCCTCAGCCCTCGCCCCTCTGCCGAAAACTCCGCTCCAGCAACATCAGCAGGGCCATACACAACCCCATGAGCAGCACGGCCAGCACCACGGCTTCTTGAAAAGGCAGCGCCCCGGGTCTACCCAACCGCTCGTAGATCGCTACCGACAGGGTAGTCCACTCTGGACGTTGCAAGGTAAGGGTTGCACCCAACTCACCAATAATTGCTGCAAGTGCCAGCGCCAGGCCTGCGAGAGCAGCGGGGCGCACCAGGGGCCATTCCACCCGCACCCACCTGCGCCAGGGACCGGCCCCCAACACCCTGGCTGCCTCCACCAGACCTGTGGGCATGGCCCGCAAGGCGGGCAGCAGTGCCCTGGCCAGCAGGGGATAGCTGAGCAACGCATAGGCTGCAATTAATATCACCAGCGAACCGCGCAAACCCGGATAGGCCAGCAAGTAACCCAATCCAATGGCCACCGGAGAGATCATTAAGGGCAGCAAGCCCAGCCAGTCCAGCCAGCGGCTGCCCCGCCAGACCGCATAGGCATACAGAATGCCCAGGGGCAACACCAGTAGCAGGGCCAGACCAGCAAACCCGAGGGTGTTGAGCAGCGCCATGCTGCCAGGGGTAAAGTCCGGGCTCGTCCACACACTCACCCAGGCAGCGGGCCGTTC
>NZ_CALMCQ010000227.1 GCF_937863175.1 uncultured Meiothermus sp.
GGGGGCCGAGAGTCGCACGGCATAGGTCTGCAAATCCAGGCCCGCGACCAGGCGGCCCCCCGCAAAGGGATAGACGGCCTCGAGTTCCGGCCCCTGGCCCCGTATCTCGACGTCTCGCACCTCCAGCTCACCCGAAGCGCTGCGGCCCTCGAGGTTGATCGACAGTCTGCCCGCCCGACGGGTGCTGGCCGGAGCAGGATTGTTCAGGCTCTCGCGGTCGGAGGCCACCTGCAATATGGGATAGCGCAACTGCAGCGCCAGGCCCAGGATCTCGCCCTCCACCACCGGAATTCCCGCTCCCGAAAGCTCGAGGTTCCCCTCGCGGAAGCGGAGGCTCCCCGACCAGGTCTGGGCCAGTCCCACCGAACCCGCCAGATCACCGCTCAGGCTGGCCTGCAACTGGTTTTGCCGCCAGGTGGCCTGTACTGCGCCCCTCCGACCCAAAGCATCCCAGTCCAGGGTGCTCTCTAACCCATTCCACGGGCCGGCGATACGCCCACTCAGCCGAAGGCCGCTGAGGTTGTAGTCCTGCAACCGGGCCTCCAGTTGGTTGGGGGTGAGGGTGGCCTCCAGCCCAGGCGCAGTAAGGCGCAACCGGGCATCCTGGCCCTCGAGGTGGGTGCTTTGACCGGCAATCTGATATCGGCCTGTGATCCACTGACCCGGATAGGTGCCCCGGGCCTCCAGAATACCCAGGCCGCGCGGCAAGGCCCCCACATACGACCAGTTGACCTGCAAGGGACTGAGTTGCAAACGTCCGGTGAAGGGGGTCAGTTCGGCCAGACCGCGCAGGTCAATTTCACCGCCCTGCGCACTGAGTTGCACCGCCCCCCACTCCGGCACCAGCACCTGCCCGCTGCCGCGCAGCGCCAGTGGCGAGGCATCGAACTCGAAGCGGCCTTGCACGCTCAGGCTATCGGGTGCACGGAGGCCGGTCTGTCCCGAAGGGGATGATCCCCCGGCTCCAGCATCGCCTGACCCCAGCAGCGGCCCCTGTAAATTGGCCTCGAGTTGCCAGCGGGTGGGCTGGCTCCAGCCCTCGCGCAGCCGCCCTTGCAGGCTGCCCTGCCAGCCCTCCCGGCCCTCGAGTTCGACCCGGCCTTCCTCCAGGCTGGCCCGCCCCACCAGGCGACCTCCCGGCACCGGTAGATCGAGTTGCAGCGAGCCGCCTGGGGCATCGCCAGCCCAGCGCGCAGTTCCGGTTGCATAGGGGCCATCCAGTCGCACCAGAAGTTCTCGGTCAAAACTCAGATCAAAGCGCTGTTTTTCGTAGCGACCCCCAATCTGGGCCTGGAGCCTGGCCAGGTACGCCGCGCCGGTGGCCTCGAGGTTGGGGCCCTTCAAGACCAGCGGCAGGCGCAGGGTTTCCCAGGGGCCCTCGCCCTCGGTCTGGAGGCGTATGGGCAGCCCCACAAACGGCTCAAGATCGCTGTTCATGTTGAGCTTCACCACACCCTCGGCAAAGCGAGCCGACAGCCCGGCGCCCTCGGCCTCGGCCCAGAGCTGCTCCCGGTAGCCAAAACGCAAGGCCACCTCGGCTCCGCGACCCGCCAGGGTGCCATCCCCTTGCAAGACTGGCTGGAACAAAGTTCCACCCAGGGTTCCACGGGCCTTAAGGGTGTTGGCCGCCAGGGTGCGGGTATAGCTCACCTGGCCGCTTAGCTCAGCCCGGCGGTTGGTGCGGGCCTCGATGCGGGCCTCGTAGGCGGTTCCACGGGCCAACAAAGAATCGGCCTGACCCAGCAGTTCGAGGGCAGTCTGCTCCCCCCTGACCCGCATCTGCCCGGTAAAATGGTCACCCGCAAGGGCCAGGTTGCCCGACAAAGCAAAGGTGCGCTCACCTACCTCGAGGCTCCCCTGTCCGGCCAGCCGCACATTTTCCAGGCTGGCCGCCAGTCCCTGGGCTTCCACCCGCATGGGCGCGGCCCAGCTTGCCGTCCAGCGTGTTCCCTCGCCGCTCAGGCGCAGGGGGCCGCTCTGCTCGAGGTATTGCAGGCTCTCCAGGCTCCCACTGGCCTGGTAACGGAGGCCACTGCTGGAAAGCTCCAGGCTGGCCCTGGCATACGCAGTTTCCATCTGGACCTGGGCCAGCCCTCGGTTCTGCTGCAAGTCATAGCTACCCCGGGTCACCACGCGGATCAGAGGCGTGTTGGCTTCCATCGAAAACTCGGGACGCAGGCGCGGGCCGCCAAACTGCACCTCCAGATACACCTCCTGTGCCCGGTAGGCCATCCGGCCCTGAAGCTGCTCGCCCACACTGAGTATTCCCTCGAGGTCGCCCACCCCCAGCACTCTGGGGTCGCGGCCTGGCTCGAGCTCGACCACCACCCCGGACTGGAGTTGTGGCAAAAAGGCCGAGAGCGAACGGTTGTTGTAATCCACCTCAACCCGCTGGCCATAGGCCAGCAACTGCCCCGTTACCTCGCCACCGGCTTGCAGGTCGAGGCTTCCTTTTAACCGGCCCTGAACGTCCGCACCAAAGATCCGGGCAATGGGTGCGGTCTCGATATCGAACACAGCCTGTTTCTGTGAAATCTGCACCTGGCCATCGGGCAGGTTGAGGGTTGCCTTAAGCCGCTCTAGACTGGCCCCATCGGCCTGTACGCTGGCCGTAAGGGGTAGGCCGGCATAGGTGGTGCTCAGGCTTCCCCGCACCGCCAGGCTTTCCCCCTCCAGGCTGCCCTGCAAAACCCCGGCACGCTCCAGCAGTTTGTAGGGCCAGTTCACCCGACCGGAGTAGGAGAGGCCCTTTCCCTCGAGTTCCAGCGGCCCTTCCAGCTTCCAGGTCTGCGCGGTCACGTCGGCGCTGAGGCTCCAGGGCTGGGGCTCCAGATACGGTAGGTTATAGCGCCCCTGACCCCTCGCCTCGAGGTTGTTCCACGGCCCCGCCACATCCACGGTGCCGCTCACATAGGGCAGCCGCAAACTGCCCCGCAGGGCGATGGCTTCGGTGCTGACCACGCCGCGTACCGTGCCGTAGGGGCTCTGGGCTTCCAGGTTAACCGGCCCAAAGAGGCTTGAGCCGCTAAGCTGCGCCTGTCCATAAACCGTGTCCAGGCTGAGCCGGCCCCCTTGCTCGGACCAGTTGCCGGACAGGGTTCCCGGTAGACCCCACTGGCCCAGTTCGTAGCCGGTAGCAATGGCCCGCAGGCCCAGTCCTTCCAGAGGTCTCCCGGCCACCGGGCGGTAATCGCCAACGAGGGTGAGGCGGCCATTCTGGAACAATCCTGAGAAGTTCAGGTGGCTACCCTTCCCCTTGAATTCCATCGTGCCTTCCAGTCTCGGTACGCTGAGCCTGCCCTGGTAGGCCAGCCCAAACAGATCGGCCTGGCCCCGCAGATCACCGGAGTAGCCAGCATAGTGGAGACTGCCGCGCACCGAAAGATCGCTCCAGGCCCCCTCACTGCTCACCGTCCCGTAGGGTGTTTGCAGCTCGAGGCTTCCGCGCTCGAGATCGCCCCTGGCCGTCAGGCTGCCCGGCTGGCGGTAAATCAGAAGCGGCAACCGCCCTGCAAAAGGAAAGCCCGCCTTCAACTCGACCCGCCCCTCCGGCCAGCGCACCTCGGTACGGCTAATTTGCAGTGGAACCCTGGGTACCTCGACTGCCCCGGACAGCGGCAGGGTCAGTTGTCCGCTCAGGGCAGTGGTGGGCCAGACCGGGCCAGAAAGCTCTGCATAGCCTTCGGTCGTGGCCCAGAGTTCGGCATCACGGCCCTCCAACACGCCGCTCAACCACGGCGAGCCAAAGCGCACCTCGCCCCGGTAAAGCGAGCCCTGCAATCCCAGGTTCGATTCCAGGCGAATCTGCCGCCCGAGCTCGAGCGGCCCCCGCAGCAATAGCCCGCTGGTGCCATCCGCCGTGATGTGGAGGGTATCAAGTCGAGCCTGCAACCCGGAAGCGTCGGCAGTTCCGCTCAGGGGTATGGTTCGAAAGGGAGTACGCACCTTGCCCCGGTAGCGGGTGGCCAGGTCGAATAGTTCGCCATCTACCCTGACCCGCTCGCTTTGCAGGTTCCAGTTGCCACCGAGCTGGCCTGCTTCGTAGCGCAGGTCGCCCGAAAGACGGAAGGCTTCCAGGACTTGCAGCGGCAGGTTGCGCACGCCCAGTGTGAAGACGGCATCCTGGTAGACCCCCCGGGCCCACTGGTTCCCAATCCGCCAGACCGGCCCCTCCTGTCTAACTTGAATGGGAAACCGGGTGTAAGGCGAGTCGTAGTTCAGGTCTGCGCTAAACCGCCCGGCCTTCAGCCCCGCCTGCCCGGTGATCTGCCCTACCAGCAACTCGAGCCCGCCAAGCTGCATGCGGAGGTCGTCCCAGGTGCCGCTCAGGTTTACGGCCCCCAACTGGCCTTGTACCGTAGGGCCATCCCCCTGCAAACTGCCCGACAGGCTGAAGGGTTTGGCAGTGGGCAAACTGACGTTTTCCGACTGCACCCCCAGACTCCAGCGGGGCCCAGTACTGGTAAAGCTCAACCCGGCCTCTCCCAGTAGCGGGCGCGGCCAGACCAGACTCCCTTCGGCCTGGGTACTGGCGCCTTTCCCAACCAGGCGCAGACTGCTCTGGTAGGAGTCGCGTAGCGTCACGGTGTACTCGTCGGTGTTTCGCACCGCTACGTTAGCCTGAAAGGTTCGGTCGAAAAAAGCCCCATCCACCACGGTGTCGAGACGGAATTTCCCGTCGAAAGCCAGCGTTCCCTCGTAGGTCAAGGGTTCGTTTAAAAGGTAGCCTTCGCCCCTGTAGCGCCCGCTAATTACGATGTTTTGCCAGCCCCGGCCCTCCAGCACCAGTGGCCCACCCCCGCTCACCGGCAGCCGCAGGCCAAAGTTTTCCCCGAGTGCGCTCAGGGTGGGGGTTCCATCCACCCGGAAGCTATACTCCTGGTTATGCAAATCCACCGTGGCAGAGCCTTTGAGGGGACCATCCAGGCCACGTCCTACCAGATTGGCCGTCACCATCCGGCCATCGAAATCGGCGCTACCAAAAATATCGGAGAGGGTGAACCCTACAATTTTGACGGTGGCGTTTTTGATCTGATTCTTGCCCTGAATGCCATTCTTGACCCTGGGGCCAATGATCCAGGTGCCCTCGAGCTGGCCCGACTCGAAGCCCTCGAACCAGTAGCGGGCCGCCCGTAGATCGGCTTTGGCATCAATCTGCCAGGCTTCAAACTCACGCCCGGTACGCCTGATGCTGGCCGCCACCCTGCCGTCGGGCAGTTCGACGGTGGCCTGATATTCTGGCCCATCGCCACGCACTGTAGCCTTCAGGTTCGGTAACAAAAACTTCTGGCTCTGTTCGATTTGTACGCCGACCCGCCTGAGAACGAGTTCGTCCACCCGCAATTGTACCGGTGCAGGTGGCCCAGGTGGACGTTGTTCGGGGATGATGGCGTCCCACTTCAAAAAAACATCGCCCTCTTCAGCCAGAATTCGCAAGGGCAGTTCGCGGCGTTGCAGGCTAAGCAGGTTGAAGTTTACACGCAGGCGCCCAGCCTCGACCCTGAGTCCGTTGCCTTCTAGTCTAGCCCCCCGCAACTCGACTCCGCCGAGCAAATAGCCCCCCACAGCCTGCCACTGCCCGGTGAAATTGGCTGCTTTGAGCCCTTCTTGCAGGACAAAGCCGATGAGCGGGGGAAACGCCGGGAGCCCCACCAGCAGGAGGAGCAAAATTACCGGAACCCAGCGCCAAAACCGCACGCTACTCAGTCTAGCCCACAACTCTGAGTGAACTCTAGGAAAAAACCTCATCGGGAGCCAATCAAACCTGGCCTTTTAGCTGCTGATTTTAGTCCCAGTCCAAAACGAGGCCCGCTTTAGCATTCGATTCGCTCGTTGTAGATTGAAGGCGTGCAACGAATTACGGTGCTGATCAGTGGGCGGGTTCAGGGGGTGGGTTATCGTTATTTCACCCGCAAAAAAGCCTTTGAGCTGGGTCTGGCGGGCTACGCCGAGAACCTGCCGGATGGGCGGGTGGAGGTTATAGCCGAGGGCGAAAAGACCAGTCTGGAGCACCTGATTCACCACCTGCGCCAGGGCCCAAGGGGTGCCAGGGTGGATCACGTGGACGTGCAGTGGAGCGAGGCCACCAACCTCAAAGGGTTTCAAACCTTCTAATAGCGACTTCACGAAGACAATCTTTCTTGTGTCCTGGACAAATCCATATTCAGGATTTCGCCATTGCGAGTATTCCCCTCGAAGGTGCAGTGCGCCAGGCTTGGGGCAGACCCCCGGCCCAAGCAGTCCATTTTCAGGCCAGGTCATTAAGGTTCTCCTCGTTAAGCATTTGCAGTGCGTTGAGAGGCTGGCCCTGGGGTTGCGCCGAGGCAAACCCCAAAAATGAACTTGTACCGGATTCAATAAAGATCATCCTCCAACCCGGAGACCCCGAGGCTCTCTTTTTGAATCCTGGAGCACACCCCTCCCTGATGGTCTTCGAAAAAAGTGTCTCCCTTCGGTCGGGTTCGTTCGTTGCCGTGCGAACCGGGATCTTCTCGAAGGAGATCATCCTTTTGCGCAGTCAAGGGCGGTTATTCGCTGTAGCGGGTCAATCGGTTGAGGCTGGAACCGCAGCTTTGGGTTCTGGTGATACGTAGGCCCAGGCTGCCGGGCGCACGCCCTGGGCAATCAGTGCCTCCTTTACGGCCTGCTTCAGTTCATGCAAGCCCCGGCCCTTGACCACCGAAACCGGCCAACCGCCCAGGCGTTCCTTGAGAAACTCGAGGTCGTAGCCGCCTGCTGCATCGGCCTTGGAGAGTACCAGAATGCACCTGGCCTCTACCCCCAGGTCGGCCAGCAAAGCTTCGACCACCTGATAGCGCTCCAATGCCCCCTCCTGCGAGGCATCCAGAACGTGTAACAGCACATCGGCATCGCGTAACTCTTCCAGCGTCGAGCGGAAGGCTTCGACCAGATCGCCGGGCATATGGCGAATAAAGCCTACCGTATCGGTATAGAGCACCTCGCCTATACCGGGCAGAAAGCCCCGCCGGGTTAGCGGACGCAGGGTGGCAAAAAGTTTGTTCTCCCCTTCGTCGCCTTTCCTGGCCAGCGCATGCATCAAGGTGGTCTTGCCAGCGTTGGTATAGCCGACCACGCCCACGATGGGCAGACCCGATTTATCACGCTGGCGACGGGCTTCCTGGCGGCGTCCAGCAATTTCTCGCAGCTTGCGGGCAAGATCCGCGATGCGATCTTGCAGGCGGCGGCGATCCACTTCCAGCTTGGTCTCCCCCGGCCCTCGCGTCCCAATACCCCCACCCAGACGGGATAAATCCCTGCCCCTGCCCACCAGTCGCGGCAACAGGTATTTGAGCTGGGCCAGCTCGACCTGCACTTTGGCCTCCGGGGTGCGGGCATGCTGGGCGAAGATGTCCAGGATAAGCTGAGTACGGTCAAGAATCTTGAGGCCGGTGATGGTCTCCAATTCCCTGGCCTGAGCCGCGCTCAGCTCGATGCCAAA
>NZ_CALMCQ010000228.1 GCF_937863175.1 uncultured Meiothermus sp.
CCCTGCCCCGGGGGTCTGGATATGGCCTCTGGGCCGCCCGGCTACCGAGCCGGGCTGGGGTAACGTGACTCCGATTGGAATCACTCTGGCCCGGCTAGCCCGCTCACAACCGCCTCCAGCCTGGGACTCCCCCGCATATGAGCGCGAGCGCGCTTTGTTCTGGATCGAGCAAACGAAGCTGGACGACGATGGGCGACGGATTGCCGATAAGTGGGCTGGGGACCCCGGTACGGTCACGCCTGCGGGGTTATGGCAGGAAGCTGCCCTCGAGATCCTACACAAACACAAAACTCAGGCGGAGGATGCGGTTGCGATCCTGGCAGCACTTAATGTCGCTATGCACAACTCATTTATTGCTTGTTGGCGCGATAAGTTTTTGTACTACACAGCCCGCCCCAACCAGTGGGTAGCCACCTTTGACAAACGCTGGCAGCCCTATTTGCGCACGCCTCGTTTTCCCGCCTATCCTTCGGGTCATTCAACGGTAAGCGGAGCTGCGGCCACCATCCTGACCGCCTTCTTCCCCAGTGAGTCCCAAACCTGGGATCACATGGCAAAAGAAGCTTCCTATTCGCGTATCATTGCCGGAATCCACTGGTTTATGGACGGCAGTGGGGGACTGGATCTGGGGGAGCGTGTGGCCAGGCAAGTACTGGAAATACTGCAAAAGCCATAAGGGTGATATTCTCGGCCAACCCGAGCCTGGTTTTCACCGATAAGTAGACGTTATACCAATAATGTATAAACTATAACAAACGAAGCTGCCTGAGCGCCTTCGGGCAGAGGAGGCCACATGAACCTTCCTATTCATGTTGCACTGATTGGCTATGGCTTTGCAGGTCAAGTGTTTCATGCGCCGGTGATTAGAAGCGTTCCGGGTTTGCGGCTGGTGACGGTTGCCAGCAGCCAGCCCGAAAAAGTCAAGTCGGACTGGCCCGACATCTGGGTGAGTCAGACGGCTGAGGAGGTGATTACCCATCCCGAGATTGATCTGGTGGTAATTGCTACCCCCAACCAGACCCACTTTGACCTGGCCCAGCATGCTCTGCAAGAAGGCAAGCATGTAGTGGTGGACAAGCCTTTTACCATCCGCGCCAGTGAGGCCAGAGCCCTGGCCAGCCTGGCTACTCAGAGGAACAAAGTGCTATCGGTATATCAAAACCGTCGTTGGGATGGGGACTTCCTGACGGTGCAGCGAATGCTACAGGCTGGAACCCTGGGCGAGGTGGTACATTTTGAATCGCATTTTGACCGGTATCGTCCGGAGGTGCGCAATCGCTGGCGCGAACGGGCCGGGCCAGGCAGTGGACTCTGGTACGATCTGGGGCCGCACCTTGCCGATCAAGCGCTACTGCTATTTGGCCCTCCCATCGCAGTTTATGCCGATATGGCTGGGCAGCGTGACAACGCTCAGGCGACCGATTACTTTCATGTGTTGCTACGCTATGCCCGGCTGCGCGTAGTACTGCATGCCAGTGCGCTGGTGGTGGGAGACAACCCCCGCTTTGAGATTCATGGAACCCAGGGCAGCTTTATCAAATACGGACTGGATCCCCAGGAGGAAGCGCTCAAGCGGGGTCTGCGCCCTGGCGTACCAGAATGGGGGCACGATGCGATAGAAGGCCAGTTGTACCTGCCCGACCAGCCTCCACAACCCGTCCCCACCGAACCTGGCGATTACCGCCAGTTCTATGCAGGGGTGCGGGATGCTATCCTGCAAAAGGGGCCTAATCCCATCTTGCCAGAACAGGCGGTGCAGCTTATGGAGCTGCTCGAGGCTGCCATCCAGAGCGCGACCGAACGGCGTGAACTTCCCCTGGAGGGTGAAGTATGAACATCGAGCAAGACCTGGCCGGTATCGCCGAGCAAGAGGCCCGGCTGCGTTTTGATCGGTTTGATGCGCAGACCGCCTGGGAACTGGGGCAAAAACTCATGCGGGCTGCCGAGACCTTGCACAGCGCAATTGCGATTGACATTAGCCTTTTTGGTCAGCCCCTGTTCTTTTACGCGATGCGCGGCACCACCCCGGACAACGCTGACTGGATCCGGCGAAAACGCAATGTGGCCCAGCGCTTTCATCGCAGTTCCTATGGGGTAGGTCTAATGCTCAAGCACAAACAAAGCAGCCTCGAGGAGCGTGGCCTGGATACCCGCGATTACGCCGCCCATGGCGGGAGCTTTCCCATCTTTGTCAAGGGCGTGGGTTGTATCGGGGCCATTACGATTTCCGGGCTGCCCCAGCGCGAAGACCACGAGCTGTTGGTAGAAGTGCTGGCCGAATACCTGAACCAACCCCTGGCCGAGCTGGCCCTGGATCCCTGAAGCGAGGGGGCATGAAGCAGTTTGGCAGAAGGATGCTCGAGCACTGGCAGCTCGATCCGGCCATCACCTACCTCAACCATGGAACCGTGGGGGCGACCCCCAAAAGAGTTCTAGCTGTCCAGCAAGCCCTGCGGGAAGAGATGGAACAACAACCAGCCCGCTTTCTCTTACGGGAACTTTCGGCCTTGTCGGGCCGTTCTGACCTGACGATGCCCAGGCTGCGGCTAGCCGCCGAGGCCGTGGCCCGGTTTGTGGGGGCGGCAGGCCAAGACCTGGTTTTTGTGGACAATGCCACCACCGGGGTGAACGCAGTTTTGCGCTCGCTGGATTTGCAGCCTGGAGATGAAATCCTGATTACCAGTCTGGCCTATGGGGCGGTGGTGAACGCGGCGGCCTTTACTGCCCAGGCGCGTGGAGCCAGGCTGATGACGCTGCAACTGCCTTTTCCGGTGTCGGACTCGAGCGAATATGTGACTGCGTTGGCCCAGGCCCTCACCCCCAGGACGCGACTGGCGATCCTCGATCACATCACCTCCGAAACCGCTCTAATACTGCCCCTGGCCGAGATGGCGGCAAGTTGCAGGGCTGCGGGGGTTCTGGTGCTGGCCGATGGAGCCCATGCACCCGGTGCGATGAACCTGCATATTCCCCTCCTGGGCGTGGACTGGTACACCGGAAACCTGCACAAGTGGGCGCTGGCCCCCAAAGGCTGCGGTATCCTGTGGGCGGCCCCAGAGCGGCAAAAAGACCTGCATCCCCCTGTGATTTCCTGGGGTCTTGGGCAGGGCTTTACCCAGGAGTTTGACTGGGTGGGCACCAGAGACCCCACGCCCTACCTGTCTGCACCCGCTGCTCTTGCATTGATGGAGGAATGGGGGGTAGATGCCATGCACCAGTACAACCATGCCCTGGCCTGGGAGGCGGCCCAGATACTGACCCAACGCTGGAATACGGAACCAGCAGCCCCAGAGCAGATGGTGGGCTGCATGATTACCGTGCCCCTGCCCCGAACCCTGGGACAAAGCCGCGATGAGGCGGCCCGGTTGCAGTATGCTCTGCTATACGACTACGGGCTCGAGGCCCCCATTCTGAGCATGGGCGAACGCCTGTGGGTGCGGGTCTCGGCCCAGGTGTACAACGACCTGGAGGATATTGAGCGCTTCGCCAGAGCAATTGCATCCTACCCCTAGCACCCTGATAGACAGGCCGCGAAAGGGCTCTCCCAGCCCGAACAAAACAATTCAAAATCCGGGGCGACTGGCCCCGGATACAAAATTTGGCGGAGAGAGGGGGATTCGAACCCCCGGTACGGTTGCCCGTACACACACTTTCCAGGCGTGCTCCTTCAACCACTCGGACACCTCTCCAGCTTGCCAGGCTTGGAAGCCTGCGTGCCAGTGGGAAATACCACCAGCAGGCAGACACGAGTCTACAGGGCGATTTCCAGAGCGTCAAGCCAAATCGAGACGACAGCGATATACTCTGGGGGTGCGTTTGCTTGCGGTCTTTGCTCACCCTGACGATGAAATAGGCGTTTCTGGCACTCTGTCCAAGCATGTACTGCGGGGGGATGCGGCCAGGATTCTCTGGTTGACCCGGGGCGAACTTGCCAGCCAGTTTGGCGATATGCTCCCCGAAGAAATAGCGCGAATACGCGAGGGGCATGGCCATGCAGTGGCCGAGATGGTGGGTGCCGAGGGTCAGTTTCTCGACTTTGCAGACTCGAGCCTGACCGGGGGCAGGGAAGAGGCGCTGGCCATTGCCAGGGTAATTGCTGCCTGGAGACCGCAGGTGGTGGTGACCTGGAACCCCCATGATGTGCACCCCGATCACCGGGCGACCTACTGGGCCACCCTCTCGGCGCTCAAGTTCTGCCGAATACCCAAGCTGGTGGGTGAGCCCCACCGCAAGCCGGTGCGGCTCTTGCACTACTACCGCAGTGATATTCCCCGACCGGCGGTATATATAGATGTGGGGGAGGAGGGGCAGGCAGCGGCTGACCGGGTATTT
>NZ_CALMCQ010000229.1 GCF_937863175.1 uncultured Meiothermus sp.
GCCTATTGCGACTGGGAGCGCTACAAGGAGTTTAAAGCAGCCATGCACGAGGCCGGTTTTGAGCTAATTGAGATTCCCCACACCCGCCTCTCGGGCAAAAACTCTGCCGATATCAGGCTGGTAGTGGATGCCCTCGACCTGTGCTATACCAAGTCCCATGTAGACACTTTTGTCGTTATTAGCGGCGACTCCGACTTCTCGCCGCTGGTCTCCAAACTACGGGAAAACAACCGTCTGGTGATTGGGGTGGGGGTCAAAAAATCCACCTCAGATTTGCTAACCGCTGCCTGCGACGAGTTCATCTTCTACGACGATCTGGCCCAGGATGAAACCACCAAAAAACGGGCCGCCAGACCCGGTAAACAGGAGCCCAAGACCAAAACAACTGGTCGGAAGCCCGAAGAAGACAAGCAACAGCAGGCCCTCGAGCTGGTGCTCGAGACCCTCGAGGCCCTGCAAGCCGAGCGCGGCGGGGAGGAGCGGATACTGAGCTCGCTGGTCAAGCAGACCCTCAAACGTCGCAGGCCGGGCTTCAACGAGGCATCGTATGGTTTTCGTGCCTTTAGCGGCCTCCTCGAGGAAGCCCAGCGCCGGGGGCTGGTGCGCCTGGAGCGTGACGAGCGTTCGGGGGGCTATATCGTGCATCCTCGAGGCGACTAGTCGGTGGTTGGCAGATCAAAGGTCGGTTCGCAAAATAGTACCGTGTCCGGGCTGTTGCCGACTTATAGCCGAAGGGGTGTATCCTGCTTTGCAACCCCAGCCATCCGAATCGCCGCATAATAAAACCATGCTCCGTGACCTTCGCAGTGACTACACCTACCGTACCTTTAGCGAGCAGGACGCCGACCCAAACCCCTTCCGACAGTTTGAGCACTGGCTGGCCGAGGCCCTCGAGGCCCATCTCCACGAACCCCACGGCATGACCCTTTCGACGGTGGGAGAGAACGGGCGGCCTGGCAGCCGGGTGGTGCTGCTGCGGGGGTTGGACGATCGGGGGTTTGTCTTCTTCAGCAATTACCAAAGCCGCAAGGGACGGGAATTGGCCACCCATCCCTGGGCCTGCCTCAACTTCTGGTGGCCCCCCCTGGAACGCCAGGTGCGCATCGAGGGTCGGGTCGAGAAAGTTGAGCCAGAACTCTCCGATGCGTATTTTGCCAGCCGTCCCTACGATAGCCAGGTGGCGTCGGCAGCCAGCCCGCAGAGCGAGGTAATTGCCAGCCGGGAAGTACTGGAGCAACGCATTGCCGAGCTCAAGGCCCGCTACCCCGGAAACATGCCCCGCCCGGCCCACTGGGGCGGGTTTCGACTGAGGCCGGACACCCTCGAGTTCTGGCAGGGTCGCCCCAACCGCCTGCATGACCGGCTGGCCTACCGCCTACAGCCAGATGGGGGGTGGAAAATTGAACGGCTGGCCCCTTAAGCCGAAACATTAAGGGTTACGTTATGTAAATATAAGAATATCCTGCCCACGAATAGTCATTTGATGAATTTTACAAGCCCTCATCTCACCATTTGATTTGCACGTTCTGAATAGGATAAAGCCCGGATGCCAGACACAGAAAAAGCTACCCTGTACTACCAAAACAAAACCATCCGTTATACCGTCCGCCGCAGTGCCCGCCGCCGAACGGTGGGAATTACCATTGATGCCCAGGGGGTTCGGATCGCTGCGCCCAGACGAATGCCCCTGGAACAAGTGATTGCTTTGGTGAACACCAAAGCCCGCTGGATTGCCGACAAGCACACCGAATTCAAGAGCCGCACCGGGCCGCGCAAGCGCTTTGTGAGCGGGGAGGAGTTCTTATATTTGGGCCGCCGGGTGAGCCTTCAGGTACAGTCCGAGGATCGGTCTCCCCACCAGGGCCGAAAGCTCAGCAAGCCTCGCTCCTCGATTCAGCCCGAGCTATTTGACTTCAGCTTTTTACCCATCAAACCCAGGCCCAGGGCGGCAGTGGCCCTCAAAGGCAACGTTTTGCATGTGCAGGCCGATGCTTCTTCGATGCAGAGCACTAAAGAAGTACGGGAGATTCTGGAGGGCTGGTACCGAACCCGCGCCGAGGAAGTCATTGCCCGGCGGGTGCAGCACTACGCCCTTCAACTGGGCTGGCGCATGCCCATAGTCTTGATCCGCAACCAGAAAAAGCGCTGGGGAAGCTGCAATGCTAAGGGTGAATTGCGCTTCAACTGGCGGCTGGTGATGCTGCCCTTGCCGGTGCTGGATTATGTGGTGGTGCACGAGATGGCCCACCTCAAGGTACTCAACCACAGCCCTCGCTTCTGGGCACTGGTGGAGCAGATCATGCCCGACTACAAAGCCCGTCATCAGGCGCTGCACGAGCTGGGAATGGGTCTGTACTGGTAGCTATCGCGCTCTTGTTAAAGACATTTTTTCAAATCTCCTGGGCAGGCGGCGAGCGCATTTCTGTCTGGCAGTCTGCGAAAAAAGCGTCTCCCTTTGGTCGGGTTATCGCGTCTAGATCGCGCTCAGAATTTGTGATCTGGTGTTCTCCTGCTCGAGCGCCACTTTTTCGGCATTCCAGCTCAGTTCCTGGCCCATCAATTCAGCCACCCTGGGCACCGCTCCCAGCGCCGCCAGGGTATCGAGAAAGGCCAGGCGGGTGCGGCGGGTCAGCACGTCGAGGGGAGTGTGGGCCATCTCGTGCCGGACTGCATAGATCACTTCGGCCTCGATGATAGGCCACTCCACTGCCAGACGATTCCCGTGGCCGTCGGCGGCGATCTGAGCCACAACCCTGGCGCGGGCGCCATAGGCCTGGTGGAGGTGTTTGGCTATATCCGGGGCGAAGCCTGACTGCTCGAGTTTTTTTACTCCATCCAGCTCAAAGCCCTGTCCGCCCAGCAGCGGAATCTGCTCGGTACGGGAGGGGCCTGCTTCCAGTCCAAATTGCCCGATCGCATAGTTCACCAGATCCTGCGCCATCTTGCGGTAGGTGGTCCACTTGCCGCCGGTCAGGGTCAGCAGGCCCGCAGCACTTTTCTGAATCAAGTGGTCGCGGGCTAGTTTGGCGGTGTCGGCATCGGGGCGTGAAACCAGAGGGCGCAGACCCGACCAGCTGGCCCGCACGGCTTCCCGTGGAACCTCCCCCAGGTAGGGTTTTACCTGCCGCAACACATAGCCAATCTCTTCTTCCGTCACCCGGGGGTGATCCACAATCGGAGCCGGGTCGTCGGTGGTTCCCACCAGGGTGCCGCCTTGCCAGGGCAACACAAACACCACCCGCCCATCCTCTGTTTTGGGAATCAGCAAGCCCGCGTCAAGTGGGCTGTATTTCTTGTCCAGCACAATATGGATGCCCGAACTGGCGGTGAGCAAGGGCGGTGAATGGGGATCATCCATGCGCCGGATGGTATCGGAGAAGGGGCCGGTAGTGTTCACCACTACCCTGGCAGCAACCTCCATTTCCCTGCCGCTCAAGCGATCCCGAACCGCCGCCCCCGACAATTGACCATTCTGCTTGAGCAGCCCCGTCACTTCCATGTCATTAAGCACCACTGCGCCCTGCTGCGCTGCGGTGAGGGCCAGTTCCACGTTGAAGCGGGCATCGTCAAACTGCCCGTCCTGATAGGCCACCGAACCCTTGAGACCCCTGGGATTAACCGAGGGAAAACGTTCCAGGGTTCCCCTGGCGCTAATGTACTGAGCGGGCTGCAGGCGGGCATTGCCGGCCAGGAGGTCGTACATCTTTAACCCGGTGTAGTAGTAGGGCGCTTCCCAGAACTTGTACAGGGGGGTCAGGAGCCACAGGGGGCGGGAGAGGTGTGGCGCATTCTTGAGCATAATGGCCCGCTCATGCAGCGCATCGCGCACCAGATTGAGCTGCACCCGGTCAAAAGTCTTGACTGCAATTTCTAGATAGCGCACCCCGCCGTGGATAAGCTTGGTGCTGCGGCTGGAAGTGCCCTCAGCAAAATCGTAGCGCTCCACCAGGGCAGTTTTGAGCCCCCGGCTCGAGGCTTCCAGTGCCACCCCAGCCCCGCTGGCCCCCCCCCCAATTACCAGCAGATCAAAGGTTTCAG
>NZ_CALMCQ010000230.1 GCF_937863175.1 uncultured Meiothermus sp.
GGAACCTCGCGCTTGATAAACTCGGACTGGACTAGAATGGGGGCGATCAGGGCAGTAAGACCCAGAATTGCCAGGATGTTGAAGATATTGGAACCCACCACGTTGCCAATAGCAATCTCGGGGCTACCCGTCAAGGCTGCGGAAAGGCTGGCGGCCAGCTCGGGGCTGCTGGTGCCAAAGGCGACCACCGTCAGACCCACTACCATGGGGCTGATCCCCCAGCTGCGGGCCAGTATCACGGCGTTGCGTACCAGCCACTCTCCCCCAAAGTAGAGCAAAACGATTCCGATTGCGATCAAAAAAAGACTGGACAGCTCACCCATACGGTCTAAGTCTACAATACCCTGCCGGGTTTGCTCCGTTGTTTTTTTTGCGCCCTTTGCACTTTCCAGTCTAGCTCAGGCGCTTCTTTCAACTGGCAGCGTTGTACATCTAAACCCTCCGGGCAGCCGCACCACCTCCGAGTAGTCAAGCTTGAGGGCCTCGAGGCCCGTAGCCTCCAGCAGTCGGGCTAGCCGGTGGCTGGTATGCTGTACCACCACCTTTTGCGCCGATAGCGTGAGGGTGTTGATTTCCACATTCCTGGCCTCCTGGTCCGTGGCCTCGATCAGCTCAAACTGGCCTTCCAGCCAGCGCAAGCTATTGCGGGCAAAGCTGCGGGGGTGGATCAGGGCCACTCCCCGCGAGACAAGGTTGAATCGGGTGTCGAGGTGGATCACCCCTCGATTGGCAAACTCCAGCGTGACCACCTCCCGCTTAATCCCGAGCTGGGCCAGCTTGCTCCGCAAGCACTCTACCCCTTCCAGGCTGGTCTCTTCGCCCAGGCCAACCAGGATGTACCGCTCGTCTACCATCACGTCTCCACCCTCAATGTGGCCCCGCTCGAGCCGGGCCACCCTGGAAAAGCGCGGCAGCAGGTTTCGCAGCCCCGCCAGCTCTCGCTGCCTGGAACGACGCCGGGGTCTGGCCAGAAAAAAGGTGTGATCTATGGCAAAACCAACATCGCGGGTGTAGTGCTGGGTGAGGCAGCCCGTCACCCTTTCGGCCCAGTGCACCTGCACACCCTGGGCCTGCAGCAGCTCAGCCAGCGCGATTTGCTGCTGGCGCACTTTCCGGTGGTTGTGGGTGAGCGCCCACTTATTGTGCCAGCCCTGGTAGAGAGCAGCCAGATCGAAGCCACCCTGCCACAAAAACGAAAGAATTCCCATGGGGTTGGCAAGACACATCACCACCGTTTTTAGCCGGGCGGTCTCGGAGGGTAGACCGACCGCAATGGGGGTCATGGGCTCGGGGGACATAGCTCAGTGTATAGCGGGGTTTGGCTGTTCCGGTCAGATAAAAAGCCAGACCAGCAGGCCCCCCAGGCCCACATAGAGCAAGCAAATTCCAAGGGTTTTGCGCAACACGGCGCCCTCCTGACCCACCAGGGCCACCGTCGCGCCTGCAGCAATGATGTTATGGGGACAGATAATGTTTCCCACGGCTGCGCCGAACCCTTGCGCTCCCAGCATGGCTGCGACCGGCAGACCCAGGGTCTGGGCGGTAGCCTGCTGGAACTCGCTAAAAAGGATATTGGAGGCCGTAGCCGAGCCGGTAACAAAGGTTCCCAGCACCCCTACCCAGGGCGCCAGCAGGGGCCAGGAGTGGCCCAGGGCGTTAGCAGCCGCCTCGGCCAGTGCCCCGATCATATCGGCATGAACCATCAGCCTCGAGAGGCTGAGCATGGCCAGCAGGGCCAGAGCCACCCCCACCAGTTGCAAAGTGGCCGTCTGTACAGCCGAGAGCAGGTCGGCGGGGGTAGCCCGTTGCCACCAGGCCGCAGCCAGAAAACCGATCAGGAGTAGTGTTCCGGGGTGGTACAGGGGGGCAAAACTCCCCTCAAAGCGGCCAAACAGCATCCAGCTAAGCTCGAGATGCTGCAATGCCTCACGCAACACCGGAACCAGCCGGGTGAGCAGCACCAAACCAACCAGAACCAGATACGGGGCTGCGGCCCGCACGACCTGGGCTGCCGATACCGTGCTGTGCTGTGAGGTGCGGCGAAGCCTCAAAGCCCAAACAAAGACCAGGCCGCCCGCCAGTGCGCCCCCCAGAGTGGGCAGTTCGGGGCCAAGGTATTTTGCCAGCAGGAAGTAGGGCAGCAGGAAACTCAGCCCCGCCAGGGCTGCCCAGCCCCAGTCCGAGGGTCTGGGCCGACGACCGGCAGAACCAGCCAGGATCAGTAGCACAAAGGGGATCATCCAGCCCAGCAGCAGGTGGTAGGGGGCCGTGGCGGCGCCAATCTCGAGGCCCGACAGCCCGCTGGTAGCAGCCTGAGCAGCCACCGGGGTTCCAACCGCGCCAAACGAGACCCCCACAGCGTGTCCAACCAGAGCAATGCTAACGGCCTGTACCGGAGCAAAGCCCACGCTCACCAGAAAGGGCGCCGCCAGGGCTGCCGAGGTGCCGAAACCGGCTGCGCCTTCTATGAACAGGGCAAAAAACCAGGCCACCAGCAAGACCAGGATCCGGGGGTTATCGGAGAGCTGGCCCAGGCCCCGCTGCAAAATCACCAGCGCCCCGGTGCGGAGCTGCAACTGGTGAATGCACAGGGCCGGAAAGATGATCCAGAGAATGGTCAAGGCGCTAAAGCCCGCCTCGAGCACCACGCCCAGTGAGCCATTCACCAGGCCCGGCTCACCCGGAGTAAAGCCAAAACCAAACCACCAGACCGCAATCAGTACAGCCAGCCCCACCCCGACCAGCCCAGCCCTGGCCGCAGACCAGCGCAGGGCCAGCATCAGCAGCAGTACCAGCAGAATGGGCAGGAGGGCGGCAATACCCAGGCCCACCCTCAGCCCCCTAGCTTTTCTACCGATACCACAAAGATCTCACCCTCACCTCGCTCAAAGGCCGTGATATTTGCGATGGTGGTCCGGGTGATGTTGCTCAGGGCTTCCTGGGTAAAAAACCCCTGATGCCCGGTGATGAGCACATTGGGGAAGGTCAGCAAGCGCGAAAAAAGGTCGTCCTGGATTACCTGGTTGGAGAGATCGCGGAAGAACAGATCGGCCTCCTCCTCGTAGACATCCAGACCCAGATAGCCAATCCGACCATCCTTGAGCCCCTCGATGACTGCGCGGGTGTCTACCAGGCCACCCCGGCTGGTGTTGATCAGCATGGCGCCGGGCTTCATCTGGGCTACTGCGCTCTCGTTGATCAGGTGGTGGGTGGCGGGGGTTAGCGGACAGTGCAGCGAGATGACATCCGACTCGCCCAGCAGGGTATGGAGGGGGGTATAGCGCACCCATTTCTCGAGGGCCGGGCTGGGGTATGGATCATATGCCAACAGATGACAGCCAAAACCCGAGAGCATCTGGGCAAAAACCGCTCCGATCTTCCCGGTGCCCACGATGCCGATGGTCTTGCCATGGAGATCGAAGCCCAGCAGACCCTCGAGGGCAAAATTGCCCTCACGCACACGGTTGTAAGCACGGTGAATTTTACGGTTCAGGGCCAGAATTAAGGCCAGGGTGTGCTCCGCTACGGCATGGGGGGAGTAGGCCGGAACCCGCACCACAGTCAGCCCAAGCTCTTGCGCTGCCAGCAGGTCTACATGGTTGAAGCCCGCTGAGCGCAGGGCAATCAAGCGCACCCCGCCCTGGTGCAGCACCTCGAGCACCGTACGGCTCAGGTCGTCGTTGACGAAGGCGCATACCGCCGTGCAGCCGAGCGCGAGCTTGGCGGTGGCGGGAGCGAGCTTGGTTTCGAAGAAGATCAGCTGATGCTGGCTGGCATTGGCCAGGTTCAGAAACAGTTCGTCATACGGATGGGTGCTAAAGACCGCAACTTTCATCTGGTTCACCTCTCAACACCAGGACTAAACCCTCACGGTACGCTGTTCTTGTCGGATAGAGCTGTTCAGGCAAAGCTCGTACTGAGATCCCAACACCACACTGTATACCACCGCTACGCCCAAAATGTCCCGAACCAGGCAGTCCCGATGCGATCTTCTCTACCAGAGTACAATTGCTACAATGGCTGACCTCAAACCACTCGTTGCCATTGGCGATCTCACCTGGGACGTGCTGGCCAAGCCAAACACCCTGCTCCTGCCCGGCGGCGACACCACCGGACGGGTCTTGTTAATGGGCGGTGGCAGCGCGGCCAACGTGGCGGTGTGGGCAGTCCGGGTGGGCTATCCGGCGGGGTTTATAGGGGAAGTGGGCCGCGATCGCTTTGGTGAGTTCGCCGTGCAGGAGTTGACCGCAGAGGGCGTCGAACCCCACATCAACTGGAATACCAGCAACCCCACGGGGGTGATTCTGGTCTTGATTGATGCGGCTGGGCAGCGCTCCATGCTGACCTCGCAAGGGGCCGACTTCGACCTGCGCCCCGAGGTGGTGCCGGTAGAGGTGATTCGACAGGCGGGCCACCTGCACGTGACTGCCTGGTCGCTCTTTACCGACCCGCCGCGTCAGGCTGCGCTCAAAGCAGCGCAAGTAGCACACGATGCGGGTATCACGGTTTCGTTTGACCCGGGCTCTTTTCAGATGATTCGGGAAATCGGGCGCGAGGAGTTTCGCCGCATTACGCGCGATCTCGCGCTGGATTTTATCTTCCCCAACCTCGACGAAGGCCAGGCACTCACCGGGGCCAGGGAGCCTCTGCATATCCTCGAGATCTTGCAGCAGCTCTATCCGGGGGCCATGCTTCTGCTCAAGCTGGGAGCCGATGGAGCCCTCATCCTCGACCAGGGAAGATTGATCGAGCTTCAAGCCACCCACGACAAACCGGTGGATGCCACCGGCGCCGGCGACTCGTTTGGGGGGGCTTTCCTGGGGCACTATCTGCGTTCAAAAGATGCCCTGGCGGCGGGGCAACTGGCGGTGCAGGCCGCAGGCTGGGTGATTGGGCGGTTTGGCGCCCG
>NZ_CALMCQ010000231.1 GCF_937863175.1 uncultured Meiothermus sp.
CTGGGTAGGGCGGCGGCCGGTGATTCCCGAGAAGCCACATAGCCGAGGATTTGGTAGGAGATTCGCATGATCCAGCCCAAATTCCATCGCGGCATCGGCGACCTGAGTGAGCGTGCGCTGGCCTTCTGGCTGCTGGTTCCGGCGGCTTTGTTGCTTGGCTCGGTGGCACTGTACCCGGTGGCACGCCTGATATATACCAGCCTTTTTCAGCGCCGCCTGACCGATGAAACCGGCAACAATCCGGTCTTTATTGGCTTTGCCAACTTTGCCCAGGCACTGGCCGATGAGCGTTTCTGGACGGCCCTGTGGAACACCATGCTGGTTGTGCTGGTCACGGTGCCGGGAGCGCTGGTGGTGGGGCTTTTGCTGGCCTTGCTGGCCAACCTGCCCTTCCGTGTCAGGTGGCCGGTTCGACTCGGCTTGTTGCTGCCCTGGGCCCTACCGCTGGTGTTTGCCGGGCTGATTTTTAGATGGTTCTTCGACAGCCAGTACGGTGTGGTCAACGATGTGATTGTACGTCTGGGAGGCGAACGGTTGCTCTGGGTGACCACACCTGAGCTTTTATTCTGGGCCATTTGCGTCACGATCATCTGGAAGACCAGTTCCTTTGTGGCCCTCATTCTGCTGGCGGGCTTACAGGTGATCCCCAGGGAGCTCTACGAATCGGCGGAGGTGGATGGCGCCAACCGCTGGCAGAGTTTCTGGCGCATCACCCTGCCTCTGCTGATGCCAGCTATCCTGGTGGCCGCGATTTTTCGCACCATCACAGCCTTCCAAACCTTTGATATTCCCTTTGCCATGCAGAACGGGGGCAACTCCTTCGAGACCATGGCGATGTATGTACGCACCATGAGCATCGAGAACCTGAACTTTGGGTATGGTTCGGCGCTGGCGGTGCTGATGTTCCTGATTAGCCTGGTGGTCACCCTGGTCTACCTGCGCTACGTGAGGGGAACCGATGACTAGGCTGGGAACCCCTGTCCCCATGCTCACCGGCTCCCCCTCTCAATCTGGGAGGGCCGTATGAAGTTTGATAATCCCCGGATATGGCTCTGGATCGCAGCGGGCATCGTGGTGATCAACGGATTTTTCCCGGCGGTCTGGATTCTACTCACCTCGTTCAAAACCGAGGGCGAGCTGACCCGCATCCCCATCACCTGGCTGCCGGACCGTCCGACCCTGCAAAACTATGTGCAGGCTTTTACCAGTGCCCCGATTGGACGCTATTTCTTCAATAGTCTGGTGGTTGCAATTGGGGCTACGCTGCTGTGCGTGCTGGTATCGGCACTGGCGGCCTATGCGCTGGCCCGCTTGCGCATCCCCTACAAGACCCTGATCTTTTCCTTGCTGGTGGGGGTTTCGATGTTCCCCACCGTAACCTTGCTGCTGCCTTTGTTCGAGATGGTGCTGGCTTTGGGGCTGCGGAACAACTATATCGCCCTGATCCTGCCCCACGCAGCGCTCTCGATTCCGGTTGCAACGCTGGTGCTGGTAAGCTTTTTTCAGAGCATCCCTAAAGATCTGGAATCGGCTGCGATGGTGGATGGATGTTCACGCCTGGGAGCGCTGTGGCGCATCGTGGTGCCCCTCTCGGCGCCGGGGGTATTTACCGCCAGCATCCTGGCTTTTGTCAACAGTTGGGACGAGTTTCTGCTGGCCCTGACCCTGTTGCCCTCACAGGCCATGCGCACTCTGCCGGTGGGCATCAACTTTCTGCAAGGCGAGTTTAGTTTTCCCTGGCCCCTCATTTCTGCTGCGCTGGTTGTAGCCTTGGTGCCGCTGGCTCTTGTCATCGCCATCTTCCAGGAGCGGGTGGTGGGGGGTTTGACCCAAGGAGGGGTGAAGGGCTGATAGCGTAGCCCGTAGCGAGAAGAGTTGCGGGGCATTTGCTATAAGCTATCGGCAATGAGTTTATGTTACGAATCGGTCTAGTTCCCATTGTGCGGCCCCTGTTCCGAGGGTCACGGTTTGGCCTCGAGCACACCTCCCGCCAGGCCTTAGAAGCCCTGGGCAGCCAGTGGGGCTTCGAAGTGGCTTATGTCTGTGAACCGGTGGCCGATACCGCCCAGGCCGAAGCCGCCGCCCGCGCAGCCCTGGCAGCCAACCTGGATTTGCTGCTGGTGCAGCATGTAACCTTTGCTACCGGCGATGTGTTTTTGCCGCTGTTGCAACTCCCCATTCCGGTGGGATTGTGGGCCTTGCCCGAGGTGTGGGATGGCGGGCCGCTGCCCCAAAACGCGATTTGCGGGCTCAACCTGGGGGTTTCCCTCGCCGAGAAACCGACCAAGTGGTTCTACGGTGCGGTGGAGGATGGATGGCTTCAGACCCGCTTGAAATTAACCCTCGAGGCGCTGTGCGGGGCCAAGGTGTTACGTCGGGGGCGAGTGTTGTGGTTGGGGGGTCATGCCCCTGGATTTTTTGCCTTCAGTGCTTTACCCGAGACGGGCCTCACCGTCGAGAAAGCCGAACTTGCCGAGTTATGGGAGGCATTGTCGGCTGTGCCAGAGGTGGAGGTAGCCGAGGAGGCCGCAGCTTTCCGCGAACTTTCCGAGTATCCGGTAGAGCAGTTGCGCGAGACCTTTCGACTTGAACGGGCCCTGACCCGACTGGCCCAGGGTTACGATGGTGTGGCCATCCGCGAATGGCCGGAAATTCCGGACAAGACCGGTGTGATGGCCTACTCGGCGATGGCCCGACTGGCCGATCAGGGCTATGCGCTGGCCCCCGAGGGCGATGTGATGGGGCTGGCCGGAATGCTGGCTTTGCGGGCTATTTCGGGCCAACCTGCCATTTTGCTGGATATCTCGCACTTTTCCGCCCGGGGGATGATGCTCTGGCACGGAGGCGAGGCCCCCCTCGCCTGGGCGGGTGGCCCCACCCGGCTGGTTCCGCACTTCAACCGCAATTTGCCCGCAGTGCGCGACATGCCCTTGAAGGCAGGGCCCATCAGCGGCCTGCGGCTGCTGCCAGGGAGCAGGGCGGTAGTACACGGCGGGGTGCTGAGTGGCGAGAAGGGCTACGACGGGGACTCGAGCTGGCTCACCCAAGCTAGTTGGGCCGGCCAGAAGCTAACCCCACGGCAGTTTTTGGCAAGCTGGCTCAACCACCGCATTCCACACCACATGGCCGTCGGGATGGGGCAGCACGAAGAGGCGCTACTGGAGATGTGTGCCTGGCTGGGGTTGGAGGTGTTGCCCGCGAATACCGAGGAGAACCGGCTGGTATGGTGAATTGGGTCTGCGGTCTCGCACCAAAGATTGTAGAGGGTTTTTGCGATCAGCTATGGGCCACTGACTGTTGACCATAGACCATCGGCTATGGACTCCTGGCTATCTGAGATGGAGATACTTAAGGTATGACCAAAATCCTCACCCTGGGCTGGGCCTGCCTCGATCAGCGCTACCATGTCGAGCAATTCCCCCCCACCCACAGCCGCACCGGGGTTCAGACTTACCGCGAAGCCATTGGCGGCCCTGCGGCAGTAGCCGCCATAGCGCTGGCTCGCCTGGGTGCCGAGGCCCATCTCGTTAGCCGCCGGGGGGACGATGCGGCGGGGGAGCGCTTGCGGCAGATGCTCGAGGCCGAGCGGGTCAAAACCCATTTCCAGACTGGTTCCGCTACGCCGGTCTCGGCGGTGCTGGTCACGCCAGAGGGCGAGCGTTATATCTTTCCCTACCGGCCCGAGTTGCCCGACGAGCTGGTGTTGAATGTGGAGCCACTGCTCAACAATGCCGATGCTCTCCTGCTGGATGGACGCTGGGCCTCGGCGGGCTATAGCCTGGGGCAGGCCGCGCGGGAGCGTGGAATACCAGTCATTCTCGACCTGGATCGAGACCGCGACGATGACTGGAGGCTGATCCAGGTCTCTACGCACGTGGTGGCCTCGGAAGAACTGGCGCTAAAAAAAGGAGGGGTAGACCAGCTCCTGGCCCGATTGCAGGCGCTGGACGTATTTGCTGCCGTGACGCTGGGAGCTGACGGGGTAGCTTTCGCGGACGGTCACGTTGCGGCCCACAAGGTACATGTGCGGGATACCACCGGTGCGGGGGATGTCTTCCACGGAGCCTTCGCGCTGGCGATTGCCGAAGACAAGAAGGAAGTGCAGGCGCTCGAGTTCGCCGCCGCCGTGGCGGCCCTGCATTGTTCGAATGCTACGCTCCCACGCCTGGCCGAGGTACAGGCCTTCCTGGCCTCGAGGGGGACTCACTTCTGAGGTACTGCACCATGGGCTACATTGACGAACTGCGAAAACGGGTGGGTTCAGGCCCCCTGATCATGGTGGGAGCGGGTGTTATGCTGCTGGACGGGCAAAACCGTGTGCTGCTGCAACACCGCACCGACTCCCACGACTGGGCCACCCCAGGGGGTGCGTGTGAACTGGGCGAGAGCCTCGAGCAGACCGCCCGGCGCGAGCTGCTGGAAGAAACCGGCCTGACCATAGTACAACTGCGGCTTTTCACGGTGCTGTCTGGCCCCGAGTACTACTATCGCTACCCCAACGGCGACGAGGTCTACAACGTGAGCGCTATGTTCGTGGGCCGCTACGCGGGTGAGGCGATCCGCCCCCTGCCCGAAGAAACCAAGGATGTGCAGTTTTTTGCCCTTGACCGGCTACCGCCCTTGATGGGGCCGGTGAATCGGCGTGCGCTGGAACTGCTTAAAGAGGCGTTAGCTCGAGGTGAGCTTTGACTCCGCGCTCCCCTTCTTGTGTTGTGGGGGTAGGGACGCCTACTCCCGCATCAGCCGGTAGTGAATGCCCGGAGCATTGACCCGGATCAGGTGCAATACCGGCCCGGCCCCGGTCATCTCGAAGTAGGCCTCGAACACCTCGGTCTGGTTGTTGAAGCGGTGGGTCAGGTTCATCCGCCAGTCGTTCGGGGTAAGTCGGCCCTGGTATTTTTGGGAGTAAAACTGCTGTGACCCCACAAAGCCGCTGGCGCCGGCGTGGGTGGAGGCGTAGGTTCCATCGCGGTTGAAGGTGAAACTGTGGACGCTGCTCACCGCGTTCATGCCTGCATAAGCGCCGGTGATGGAGTTGTAGTACTGGCCTGCGACGGAACTGCTCTCTTGCCACTTGCCGATCAGGTCGGCGGCCTTGACCGCAAACTTGTTGTAGCCGGTCATTTTGCCCACCGCTTCGATGTTGGGAAACTCCCTCTGGAAAGCCGCAAAGCTGGGGGCCACTACCTGGATGGCATAGCCCAGGCCTTTGTCAAATCCAATGTAGAGGGCCACGTGCTTTCGGGCGCCGGTTGCAATCTCGGTGGCGCTGCCCTCGCCAAAGTAGAGGCAGAAATAGCAGGTGCCGTTTTTGAAGACCTTGAGTTCGTCCACCCGGTAGCGGGGCGCCACCAGTCGGTTCCAGTAGTGGTTGACCCGCTCCTGCTCGTTGCCCATAACCCACATGTTTTCGGGCAGCGGCATGCCGTAGTGAAGCAGAACCACCACCTCGCCTCTGGCAACCCGCACGAAGCCGTTCTCGATGGTGGATACCCAGCCGTCGTTGAAACGGGTGGTGGGGGTAGCGATGGTGCGGGCGTTGGCCGCTACATTTGCGGGGGGACGGGCCACGTTGACCGGAGGGGCCTGGGCAGCCCTGGGCTTGCTCAGCTTGAGGGAGCTGTTGAAGCGGTCGAACAGGTCGAATAGTTTTTCGTCGGTGGTGATGTAGAGGATGCTGGCCACACGCCCGTTGCCGGTAAAGGTCGAGAGCAGCACCACATAGTCGAGCCCATCCTGCGAAACTGCTATGCCACCCGCCAGGTTCTGATAGTCGCCGTTGGGTGGCCCCATCTCGGTGGTGGGTTCGCCAGAGAGGCCCAGGCCCTCTTCCACCAGGCGCTTCCACTCTCCCTGGAAGTTTTGCTGGGGGTTGTTGCCAGCGGGCACGCTGGCATACAGCACAATCGAACCAAACGACTCCCTGGTTTGCAGCGACAGCATTACTCCGCCTTGCAAGTTGCTTTTCTTCCAACCCTGGGGCGGGGTGTAGTTGAAGATGTCAAAGCTCTCGGCCAGGGCACCTCCCCAGAAAAACCCCATTAGCAAAATTGCGCCAGCCAGGCTGCGAAACAGTTTCATCGGGACACCTCCTTACGGTCTGCTGTCAGCCTACAGGCCAGGGCATGACTGAAGCATGACTGGAACCAGGGGCGGCCTGGCTCTTTGGAGGGTCTCTAAAACCAAGGTAAAAAACACCTGCTCTGGTGTACACTCTGACCCATAGCGATGGGCTGCAAGTTGCGGCGTGGCGAGGTTGAACTCCCGAATTGGCATAGTGTTCCGCAAATGCGTTTTAATCACTAGTTAGGAGTAACTACATGACCAGTCACTCGCATCTAGATCAACTGGCCGGAAAGCTGTTTCAAGTCTACTCGCGGACTGAATATGCACTGAAGGCAGCAGGTTACAACCACGGAGATGGGGCAGCAGAAGCCAATTGGAGAAAATTCGCCCATGCTGTTGAAGGTCTAATAGCCAACCCAACAACTCAGGAGCTAAGAGAGGCCATTGATTTCTTCTTCAATGCACCGCCCAAAAAGCAGGTCATAGTAGGCGGCATCATTCAGTGGGAGGTTTCAGAACCTGAAACCAACTCCCGGGCAGACAGGCTTCTTATTTATGTCCGTCGTGTACGCAACAATCTCTTTCACGGTGGCAAATTCAACGGGCGTTGGTTTGATCCTGAGCGTAGTGAGCCGCTACTCCGTCACAGCCTCACCATTCTCTCTGCCTGCGTAGAGTCTATACCCGTCGTACGTGAGGCTTACCATGGGTAGCGCGCCCAACAGACTGTTCCAGCGAACCGTCAGAAGGTTTAGCTTTTTGCCGCCAGGCTCAGGGGCCCAACCAGTTCGCAATTTTTCGGACAGAAATGACAGGTATCTGGAGAGATGGGATTTGCTCGGTTTGTAGGGTGCGGAACGCACCACACTCTCAAGGGCCGAACCAGTTTGTAAACACATACCCCATGCACTCCACCGCAAACCCTTTTTTTGAGGAGCCTTACTGGAAGAGGCTCGAGGTGCAGCGATGTTGCTGGAATGGTGCGGCGAAGTGGGCCGCACCCTACAGGCTGTTGTGAAACCATTTCAAGTTAGATCTCCCAGCCCGTTTGCCTCGAGTAACTCCCTGACCAGCACCTTTTCCCCGCGCTTCACCGATTCCTCCGCTGCGACCCCAACCACCACACTCCAGAAGCCCTCCTCGGGGGTGGCAGCAGTGGTGGGCTGGCCGTCCATGGCCTCGATCCAGCGCAGGTGTTCGTAGTAGGTAGCGCCGTTATGGCCGGTATTCTCGATGGCCTCGGGGTAACTGGGGGTCGTGACGCGGGAGGTTTTTTCGGGAGTACAGATCACTTCCAGGTAGCTGCCCCACTGGGAGTGGGCCTGTCCATTGAACCCCTCGCTGGCCTTAAGGCGGCCTTCGTCGCCGCACAGCACGAGTTCCTCGTAGACCATCGGCGAGAACATGCACAGGTTGAAGTTGGCCCGGATGCCGTTGGCATACTCCACGATCACAAAAGCGTTGTCCAGGATGTCGGATTTCTCGCCGCCATACTCAAAGCTCTTGAAGTTTACCGCCTGGCTGCCGCTGGCATACACGTTCAGTGGACGCGACCCGGCAAACAGGTTGAACAGGTCGAAGTAGTGGCAGCACTTCTCCACCAGCGTCCCGCCCGAGTATTTGGAGAACTTGTTCCACTGCTTTACCTTGTCCAGAAAAGGCTCGCGGTGCTCGAGGATGGTGATGGTCTTAATCTCGCCCAGGCTTTTGCGCTCCCTGGCTTCGTGGATGGCCTCCACATAGATGGGCTTGTAGCGGTACTGGAGGCCAATCTGCAATACCCTGGAGTAGTTTTGCGCCATCTGCCAGATTTCGTAGGCGTCGCGCAGGTTGGTTGCCATGGGCTTTTCCAGCAGGATGTGCTTGCCGGACTGAACCGCCGCCTTCAGCACGTCCAGGTGGGTGAAGTTTGGGGTGCAGATAATCAGCCCATCCACTGCCGGATCGTTGCAGGCGGCCTCGAGGGTTTCGTAGGCCATCAGAGGCTCGCTGGTAAACTGGGCCTTGAGGTGCCTGGCAGCCTCTACGCTGCTGGGGTTGGGGTCGTAGACCCCGTGGATGGTGCAGCGGCCTTCCAGCATCGTTACCTGGATGTGCTCCTGCCCATTCACCCCCACCCCAATCACATTAAAGCGGTACTTGAGGGAGCCGGGGTTCATCAGGAAGCGGTCTTCCTGTGGCACATAGGCAAACTTCGGTACAAGCGCATGGAGGCGGTTGGCAAATTCCTTGTTGCGTTTCATAGTTTTTAGATTATAAATCTAAAATTGCCGGGTGAATAGTTGTGCAGCGTGTGGTGGAATGCCAGGTATAAAAACGCGCACTGGGAGCAGCAGAACTGGCGAGAGTCGCGTTACAATCTGAACACGGAGGAATCCATGCCCTACATCCTTGCCCTCGACCAGGGAACCACCAGCAGCCGGGCCATTGTGTTTGACCTGGAGGGTCAGCCCCAGGCCATGGCCCAGCAGGAGTTCATGCAGCACTTTCCCCAGCCGGGCTGGGTCGAGCACGATCCCATGGAAATCTGGCGATCACAGCTCCAGGTGGCCCGCGAGGCCATCCAGCGGGCCGGGGTGCAGCCAGCCGAGATCGTGGCTATCGGGATTACCAACCAGCGCGAGACCACCGTGCTGTGGGAACGGGCTACCGGCAGGCCGGTACACCGGGCCATCGTCTGGCAAGACCGCCGCACCGCCTCCATCTGCGACGAGTTGCGCAAAGGGGGATATGAAGGCGTGTTTCGGCAAAAAACCGGGCTGGTGCTGGACGCCTACTTTTCCGGAACCAAGATAAAGTGGCTGCTGGACAATGTGCCAGGGCTGCGGGAGCGGGCCGGCAAAGGCGAGCTGTGCTTTGGCACCATGGATAGCTGGCTGATCTTCAACCTGACCGGCGGCCAGGTGCACGCTACCGATGTATCCAATGCCTCGCGCACCCTGATGTTTAACCTCCATACCCTGCACTGGGACGAGCATTTGTTGGGAGTTTTAAGCATCCCCAGGGCGGTGCTGCCGGAAGTATTGCCCTCAGCAAGCATCTACGGCGAGACCGTGCCCGAGTTGTTTGGGGCCGCAATCCCCATTGCAGGGGTAGCGGGCGACCAGCAGGCGGCCTTGTTTGGACAGGCCTGTTTCACCCCCGGCATGGCCAAAAACACCTATGGCACCGGGTGTTTCATGCTGATGAACACCGGCCAGGGACTGGTGGCCTCCCAGCACGGTCTTTTGACCACCATAGCCTGGCAACTGGAGGGGGAGAGGGCCGAGTATGCCCTGGAAGGCTCGGTGTTTATTGCCGGGGCCGTGGTGCAGTGGCTGCGGGATGGCCTGGGCATTATTCGAAACTCGAGCGAGGTGGAAAACCTGGCCTCCAGGGTTGCGAGCACCGATGGGGTGTATCTGGTTCCGGCTTTTGTGGGGCTGGGTGCGCCTTACTGGGATGCCTATGCCCGTGGAACTCTAATCGGCCTGACCCGTGGCACCACCGCAGCCCATATTGCCAGGGCGGCCCTGGAGGCCATTGCCTACCAGAGCCGGGATCTGCTCGAGGCCATGGAGGCCGACTCGAGGCTGCAACTTTCCGAGTTGCGGGTGGATGGCGGCGCCACCATCAATAACCTGCTGATGCAGTTCCAGTCGGATATCCTGGGCACCCCGGTGGTGCGGCCCCAGGTGACCGAGACCACTGCGCTGGGGGCCGCTTATCTGGCGGGAGTGGGGGTAGGGATGCTCACCCAGGAGCAGATCGCCGAGCGCTGGGCTGTACAGAAGCGCTTTGAGCCCATCATGCCAACACAAGAGCGGCAACGGCTCTATAGCGGCTGGAAAAGGGCCGTGGAGCGAGCCCGGAACTGGGTGGGGGACGATCCCCTTCGGGACGGAACAGAGTCCGTGCACCAGAGGGACGATCCCCTTCGGGACGGAGCATAGTCCGTGCACCAGGGGGACGATCCCCAGGCTCCGTATACCCGGATATCTGTCTTTCATACCCCCGTCACGCCAGGATGTTAGGATTGTGGGCGGAGGTAGCATTATGGATTTTAGAGAACTGGCCAACAAAGCCCGCGAGGCTGCGGAAAATACACTCAAGCAGGCCGAGGCCAAATTTAATGAAGTTAAGGCCAACCTCGACAAGGACGGCGATGGGGTGCCCGATCAGCTCGAGGGGGTAATGAACCAGGCCAAACAAGCCGCCGAACAGGCCCGAACCAAGTTCGATGAGCTCAAAGCCAACCTGGACAAAGACGGCGACGGTATTCCCGACCAGCTTAAGAACCTGGGCGAGCAAGCCCAGCAGGCTGCCGAGCAAGCCAGGGCCAGGGCCGAAGAACTGGCCAAGGCTGCCCAGGATCGTCTGGGCAAGAAGAGCTAAGTGCTTCCCGCACCTATCTTGGGGGATAGGCGAGTCAACGATCGCTCGGGAATTGTGCCCAGTACGGAGCTACATCAAAAAAGCCATTTGTGCATCTTACCTGGGCGCAATCTAGGTCTGGGTGTAGCCGGGACTCGGGGGCTCTAGCCCTCGAGTTTTGCTTTAGCGCTGCACCGTCAAGGTAGCCCCGTTGATGGGCAGGCTTACCTGGAGGACATCGTTTGGCCCGCCGCTGGTGGTCAGGAGGGTGATCTTCAGGCCGTAGGTGAGCGAGGTAGGCTCGGGCTGCACCGTAGATGGGCTGGTGCAGGCGCTAAAGACCAAGACCAGCAGGCCCACCGCCAGCCAGGCGAAACGTCGGCGTCTGGAGATTTGCCCACCGGCGATCAGCCCCAATCCCAGCGCGCCCGCGCCTAGGCCCGCCGCCAGAGCGCTCAGGGAACCCAGATGTACCTGGTCGTTCAGATCGTAGGCTACCAGGAAAGTTCCTTGCCGCTCCTCCGGCGACCCGACTCCCAGGCTCAGGCCGGGGAGCTCTAGGATGCCGTCATCGCTGCCGAAGACCAAGACCTCGAGCAGCGGGTCGCCCGCGTCCACCACGCCGTTGTTGTTGGTGTCCGCATAGAGCCGCACAGCGTTGATGTCCTTGGCGTCGTGGCCGGTGCCGGAGGCTTTGAGGAAGATACGATTTACGTAGATCGAGGGCTTGGTATCGCCGTCGAAGATAGCTGGAAACTCGGTCTTGTTGGTGAGGGTGAACTGCAAGACTGGCAGGTTCGACTGCCCCTTGCCCACGTTGCGGGAGGCAGGGTTGGCACTCCCGGCCCCGACCTCGAGGATGTTTTGCGGGAAGATGTTGGCATCATAACCAGCCGAATTGTTGGCTGGGTTG
>NZ_CALMCQ010000232.1 GCF_937863175.1 uncultured Meiothermus sp.
TGCCATCCACCGAACATTTGTTGGCCGCCCTGGCCAAAATTCCCGACCCCGAGATTCCAGTAATCAACCTGGTCGAGATGGGGATCGTGCGGGGGGTAATGGTTGAAGGCAACAAGGCTACCATAGTCATGACCCCCACCTTTTCGGGTTGTCCGGCCCTGCACCTGATCCGGGAGCAAATAGAGCAAGTCGCCCGGTCACAGGGCTTCGGGCAAGTCGAAGTGAAAACCGTGCTCTCACCTGCCTGGACCACCGACTGGATCACCCCCGAGGCCAGGGAGCGCCTGCGCCGGTATGGGATTGCCCCTCCCAAACCTACCAGCACACAGGGTTCTCTGCTTCAGCTCGAGCCCTCCCCCACCCGCTGCCCCCGCTGCGGCTCGCTCAACACCTCGGTGAAGAATACCTTTGGCCCCACCCTGTGCAAGGCCATCCACGTCTGCAACCACTGCAAAGAACCCTTCGAAAGCTTCAAGACGGTCTAGTTTGTAACACCAGCAAACCATTCTTGGGTCAAATGCAACAAAGCTCTTCCTCGCTCGGGTACACAATCCGAAAGCTTTAAGCATGAGCAGGAGGAACCTTATGAAACGTGTTGCACTACTCGGCAGTGTTTTGGCGCTGGCCTTTGCGGGTTGTGGACTTATCACCACCCCACCCATTGCTAACCCCTTTCAGTTGGCGGGCAAGACCACGACTTTCACCCTGGGGCCAACCAGCCAGGCCAGCGGTACAGCCAATGTAACCGCCACCTTTGACGACCTCACCAGCCTCAATCTTCCTGCTGCCCCCAGCGACTTCACCTATAACATGGCCATCTCGAGCGTGAGCTTTGGCCAAGGCTGCCCAGCCACCATTCCCTCGCCCATCAGCGTCACCCTGAACGCTACTTTGACCCTCTCAGATGGCAGTGGGGCCACGGTGCGTAGCGCCGAGGCCACCGCCACCAACGTGCAGTTCACCATCACCACAACGGGCAGTCAGGTCACGGTGGGCAGCATCACGAACGGCGCCCTCAACCTCAACGTGGGCCAAACCCTGCCCATCATCCAGAACGGTGGCACGAACACCGCCGTTCTGGCAGCCCAGATCACCACCCAGAGCACCCCCGACCTGGCTGGCTGCTCGATGACCATCACCTGGGGCGGGGGACAGGGCGTTCTCAGGTTCTAATACCAGATTCGGTTAGAACCCGACCGCAGGGAGACGCTTTTTTCACCAACCGTCCGGGGGGGTGTGCTCCAGGATTCCAAAAGTGAGCCTCGGGGTCTCCGGGTTGGAGGATGATCTTTTTGAATCCGGTATGGCTGGTTTTTATAAACCGCTGGTGGACTGGTGGTGTGGTTTTGTAATCAAAGTGCGTTTTGCTCCGACCAATACGGGCTAGAATGCAGTTTAAACACATGGAGATTTTTGGTAAAATAGCCGATCTAAAGCGCAAAGGCGAGACCTTTGCTCTGGCAACCGTGGTTTCGCGCCAGGCTCCTGTCTCTTCTCACCTGGGTGACAGGGCGCTGGTCTTTGAGGATGGCCGTTTCGAAGGCTATATCGGGGGTAGCTGCTCACGCGAGATTGTGCGCAAGCAGGCCCTGGAGGTGCTGCGGCTGGGCAGGCCCCGGCTGGTCAAGATCACACCGGAGGCCGCCGCCAGGGTAGTACTGGAACACGCCGACGAGGTGGTCATTCCCATGACCTGCTCGAGCGAAGGCGCAGTGGACGTGTACATTGAACCCATAGTCAGCAAAGCCAGTTTGCTGATTGTAGGCGGTTCGCAAATTGCCCTAGCCACGGCACAGATCGCGGCGCAGATGAACTATTCCGTCACCCTGGCCTGCGAGATGCCGGAGCTGGCAGGAGTAAGGCTCGAGTCGGAGATCCAGGTGCTCGACTGGCGCGATATTGAGGGCTGGCTGGTGGGCCAAAACCCTACCAAAACCCGTATTGTCATCGCCTCGCAGGGCCACTACGACGAAGACTCGCTGGCCCTTATTGCCAAACAGATGCCCAATCCCGCATATCTCGGCCTGGTTGCCAGCCGCAAGCGTGGGATCAGTGTGCTCGACAACCTGGAAATCCTAGGCATCCCCAAAACCACTTTCCCCAAACTCAAATACCCCGCCGGGCTCGACCTGGGCGGGCGTGGGCGAGACGAGGTAGCCATCTCGATTCTGGCCGAAATTATCCTGCTCGGGGGTGGGAAGCAAATTGCAGGGGATGGGAGGCAGGCTAAAGAGGTTGTCCAGGAAACCCCATCCATCGGTCAATCGGCATCTGCTCTGCCCATCAACCCACCAGCGACAAACCAGATCGTCCAGGCGGTTGAAGCTGCAGCAGCTGAGCTTCCAGCCATCGCCCAACCCCGGGCCCTGGGATCTGATTTCGCGGTAGACCCCACCAGTGGCGAAGTTCTGGAAATCGCCCGGGCGGTAAGCGCTGAGTACCAGGGCCAGACCTACTACTTCAGTTGCCCCAACTGCCGCGCCAGGTTCCTCAAAAACCCCGACCAATACCTGAGGGGCAAGGTATGAGTCAGACTCACCCACAGCTCGGCTCGGTAGAGGGCATCCAGGCCGTTCTGCGCGAACGCAACTACATCGCCGACCTGCCGATGGCCACGGCCTTGCGCCTGGTAATGGCTTTGCACAAACCCCTGCTGGTGGAAGGCCCCGCTGGCGTAGGCAAGACCCAGGTAGCCAAGACCCTGGCCGACGTACTGGATACCAGGCTGATCCGTTTGCAGTGCTACGAGGGCCTGGATACCGCTCAGGCCCTTTACGAGTGGAACTACCCCAAGCAGATGCTGCACATCCGCCTGACCGAGAATGTCGGCGAGAGCGTGGCTCAACGCGAGGCCGAGATCTTCAGCGAGGGTTACCTGCTGCGCCGTCCGCTGCTGGAAGCCATCTCACAGGATGCGCCTCCGGTGTTGCTCATTGACGAGATTGACCGTGCCGACGAGGAGTTTGAGGCCTTTCTACTGGAGCTTTTGGCTGAGTTCCAGGTCACTATCCCCGAACTGGGCACCCTGACAGCCCGGCATCGCCCCTACGTAATCCTCACTTCCAATCGCAGTCGTGAGCTTTCCGACGCACTCAGGCGGCGCTGCTTGTATCTGTGGCAAAACTACCCCGCCTTCGACAAAGAAGTAGAGATTATCCGCGTCAAGCTACCCGGCATCAACCAGCGGCTGGCCGAGAAAGTGGCCACGGTTATGGCCCACCTGCGCGAACTACCGCTGAGCAAAGCCCCCGGCGTGGCCGAGAGTCTCGACTGGGCCCAGGCCCTGGTCTCGCTGCACAAGGAATCGCTGGATCTGCCGATCCTGGAGCAGACCTGGGGGGTTATTCTCAAAGATCGAGACGACCTTGCCCTGGTTGAAGCCCAGAAGCATCGAATCGCTGAGCTGGTAGCGTAGGCGTGACTGCAGCAAAGCACTTACCGGTTTCTTTGAAGAGGCGCAGCCTGGAAGTACTTGTGCAGGGAGACTCCAGGCGACCTGCACCGATGGCAAGGAGATAAAGCCGGTGTCCACCTCCAAAGACCCACCCTGGTTTCCGCACGGCAGTCTACTCGAGAACCTGATTGCTTTTTCCCAACACCTGCGTCGCAGCGGGCAGAAGTTCAGTGTGGGGCCACAGGAAGTGCAGGACGGGTTGCTGGCCCTGGGAGCCATCCATCTGGGCAGCATTCAAGAAGTCCGTCTGGCCCTCAAGCTGGTCATGTGCAGCAACCTCGAGCAAGAACGGGTCTTCGACGACCTGTTTTTTCAATTTTTCCTCCCCAGCCGCAAACGCCTCGAGGCCAGACCCAGCAGGTCGAGCCCTGGCGGCCTGGGCGAGACTGCAGGAAAAAGCCAGCACACCCAAAACAACCCCTCCGAGGCCATCCTCGACGCACACAGCCCACGGATGCAGGGGCAGGCCCGGCAGTCGGATGATCAGAACACCGACAACTGGGCCGCACCCTTGTTAAGAGCCATGTTTAGCCGAACGGCGGGAAGCGAAACCCTGGAGGTGGAGATACCCCAGCAAGGCCTGGATGAAATGCTGAGGGCTGCCACGCAGTTGGTTAACCAGGTCAGACTGGGCCGCAGCCGCCGCTGGGATACTACTTCCAAAGGTTCTCGCTTCCACTTTCGACGCACCTTGCGCAAAGCCCTCCACACCGGGGGCGATCCCATCTACCCGGCCTGGCAACACCATCCCAAACGCCAGCCCCGCTTTGTTTTCGTGCTGGATGGCAGCCGTTCAATGCAGGGCTACTCCGACCGGCTCTTGCAGTTTGCTTTTGCCCTGCGGTTGCGTTGCAACCGGGTCGAGGTCTTTTCCTTTTCAACCGCACTCGAGCGAATAACCCGGCAGTTGGAAAAAGCCCGAAGCCTCGCCGAGCGTCCCGAACTTGGCCAGTTGGGCCAGGCCTGGGGAGGTGGAACCAAAATTGGGGAGAACCTGCTGCGTTTGGAACAAAAGTTTGGAGGTCTCATTCGTAGCGATACCATTGTGATCATGGCCAGCGATGGCCTGGACACCGGAGCACCGGATGTCCTGGATTATGCCTTACGGCAGGTCTACCTTCGCTGCGCGGCCCTGATCTGGTTGAATCCCTTGCTGAGCACCCAAGGCTACGATCCCAAAGCCAATTGCATGAAAACGGCCCTCCCCTACCTGGACAGGTTCTGTGCGGCCAGCACCCCCGAAGAACTGGGCCGGCTAACCCATCAACTTCGTCTGCGGAAATAGCTTCCTGCAGAAGTCGCTGATGGCCGGTAGCGGGTGGCTACTTCAAGCGCAGTGACCTGAGGGCAGTTTCAGGAAATTTCACCATTGGGCAAAAATAACCGGGTCAGGCCTGACGTGCTACCTGGCGCTGGCTACACGGCGGAAATCTCTATCCAGCCGTGCAAAAGCTGGGCCTTCGACCAGCCCCACATCAATCTGCTCGGATGCCAGGGTTTCCAGCCGAACCGACCCAAAGCCATCCGCCCGTACCGCAAACGTCCAGCGCATCTCGACACTGGCTTCGACCTGTCCCTGGGCATTAACCCGTTGGGAGACATAGATGGCCGTGGCACCCGTACCCAGGCGCTGTACCCAGCGTCCGTAGCCGGGCAGGGGACGGGCTTCCAACGCATAATAGGTTGCGACCGACTGGGACAGGCGTATTACCACCGGGTTACCGGCTGCAACCGCCTGAGCGCTGCCCGGGGTAATCCCGCCTCCCACATCGTAGACCACCTCACCCGGATCGGCCCGCACCGCAGGGCCACAGGCCGCCAGGAGGGCAGTTCCCACCAGCATCAGTGCCATCCAGTTACGCATGTTTGTTCCTCCTATCTCATCTTAAGCCTTGCCAGGTGATAGCCGGGTGAAGGGGGCCGAAAAGCCTGGTGCTGGACACTGAAGATCGCGTGCTTCGGGCCTGTTGCCTCCTTGGACGCTCCTGGTAAGAGTCCAGGCCCATGCACGAAAACCAAGCTCTCAAGAGGTTTTACTGCCTTGAAAGCCATGGTTTTCTCCTCCCAGCCTTTCCCTAGCTCCCCAGCAACTTCGCCCAATCGGTTGGGGCTTTGGCCTGGCTATAGTCGGTGTCCATCTGGGCGAGCTGGAGTTTGCCCGAATACTCCTCGTTGACGGCCTGCCAGTAGGTGTACTCCTCGATCACCCAGATTCCGCTTTCACGCGCTCCGTTGCCACTGCCTCGGATACCCCCAAAGGGCAGATGGGCTTCGGCACCCACGGTGGAGTTGTTAATGCTGGTCATCCCAGCCCTGATCTGGTTTTTGAAACGGTAAGCCCAGTCGCGGCGGTTGGTGTAGACCGAGCTGGAAAGCCCGTAACCATGAGCATTGGCCGCCTGGATAGCTTCATCTACCCCATCTACACGCACCAGATTGATGGTGGGGCCGAAAATCTCTTGCTCAAACTGCTTCATGCCGGGCCGGGCTTCCCAGACCGTGGGCCAGCCAAAGGTACCGGCGTCGGGGTCGCCCTTGAAGTGGGGGTAGGGGTTGGAGCCGGTGATCTGAGCCTTACCGAACAGGAGGGTGGCCCCATCGGCGACACCCCAGGAATAGTGCTCGATCCAGTGCTCGAGCATGCGTTTGTTCATGAAAGGGCCGTAGGTCACGGCAGGGTTTTCGATGGGGTTGCCCACCACGGTAAGCTCGGTTTTTTCCAGGAAGCGCTTCTTGAACTCATCGTAGATGGGGGCATCCACAATGATATTCCCGGCGCTGGTGCAGCGCTGACCACCGGTGGCAAAAGCGCTCCACCAGGCTCCTTCCACCGCCAGATCCAGATCGCTATCACGTAGTACCACCAGGGGGTTTTTACCGCCGAGCTCGAGGGTTGGGCGCAGCAGGTTGCGGCCTGCTACCTCGCCAATCCAACGACCTACGGCGGTACTGCCGGTGAAAGCAAATTTGTTCAAAACTCCCTCGTCCATAAGTTCCACCAGCCACTGTCCGGACGAGTCCTTGCCCTTACCAAACACCAGGTTAATGACTCCTGGGGGTAGTCCAGCCTCTTCAAACAGCCTGACGAAGACATAAGATAGCGCTGGGGAATCGTCGGAAGGCTTCCAGACCACCGTATTGCCGGTCAGGATGGCCGGTATCAGCTTCCAGGCCGGCACCGCGATTGGGAAGTTACCTGCCGTGATCATCCCCACCACCCCCTGGGGACGCCGAAAGGTGAAAAGTTCCTTGTTAGGCATCTCGCTGGGCACGGTCTGGCCATAGAGCCTGCGCCCTTCGGAGGCGAAAAAAATGGCCGTATCAATGGCCTCCTGCACGTCACCGCCAGCCTCCTTGAAGGTCTTGCCCACCTCGCGCACCATCAGTCGCACCAGGGTGTCTTTTTCGCGGGCCATGACCTCGGCCAGGTTCATCAGTACGGCCCCCCGAATGGGGGCAGGGGTACGCGACCAGTCCTGGAAGGCTTTTTGAGCTGCTAGCGCAGCATTTCGCAGGGTTTCTTTGGAGGCTTCGGGAAACCGGGCAATCAGATCGGCTCGGTCAGCAGGATTGTGGCGCTCGAGGGTTTTCCCATCGAAGTTCTCGTCCCCGCCAATCAGGTGGCCTATCTCCAGAGCATTACCGTACTTGCTTTCATAAACCAGCATCTTCTACCTCTCTATTGAATTGAGTCGGGCACGTAAGGCTTCTACGGTCGCGGGCGGCACCAGCTTTCCAACGTCGCCCCCAAAACGAGCGATCTCCTTAACCATGGTGGACGATACATACGACCAGCGAGTGGCAGCCATGATGAACAGGGTTTCGGGGTGGTTGCCATACTGGCGGTTCAGGTGGGCCATCTGCAACTCGTTTTCGTAATCGGACACAGCTCGCAAACCTTTGACGATCACCCTGGAGTTGATTCGCTTCATGTAGTCCACCAGGAGACCGCTAAAGGTGTCCACTTCCACATTCGACATGCGGGCCGCCGCTGCGGCAAGGCGGATGATTTCGACCCGTTCGTGCGGGGAGAAAAGCCACAGGGCACGTTTGGAGGGGTTCTCGAGCACTGCGACGGTTACCTTGCCAAAAAGCCTCGAGGCCCGCTGGATCACGTCAAGGTGCCCGTTATGCAGAGGGTCGAAACTCCCCGGATAAACGACATGCATAATGCCTCGCTTTCGCGAAGTATCTTCACACAGTCCAGTATCCAGCGTCAAACCTCTGCTGGTGTAATACCAGATTCGGAACCCGACCGAAGGGAGACGCTTTTTTCGCCGACCGTCCGGGAGGGGTATGCTCCAGGATTCAAAAAGATGGCCTCCGAGCCTCTTGCTTTGTTGATGATCTTGTTGAATCCGGTATAAAAGCCTGAAAACCAGAACCGAAGCGGTCAAGCGTCGCGAGCACACAGACCAAAAGCTGCAGCATCAATTGCGCTGGCTGAACCTGCCGAGACGCCCTGCTTCCGCTGCTCCTGGATCCATTCACCCCAGTCCTGAAGCCTCGATCATCGTGAGGGTGTTGAAGCCGTACTCTCTACGCTCACCGGCTGGCAGGATCAACTCCGTGGGGTGTTGCAGGATGTACAGACCAGCAGGTTCAACAATTTGGGCCTCGAGCAGCCGGTCAAAATCCTGCAGCAGGTTGTGAGGATATGGCGGCGCCATAAAGGCTACGGTATACCTTAAACCCCGCCGATTCGCATCCAGCAAGTAGCGCTCCACGCTGACCCCTTCGATCTGTACTCTCAGGCGGGTTTTGCTGGCATTCTCGCGCAGAAATTGAATCGCCTGGTGGTCTTTCTCCACCATTACCACACAAAAACCCTCCGAGGCAGCTTCCAGCCCAATCGCCCCGCTTCCCGCATATAAATCGAGGAAGCGCCCTCGGTGCGGATAGCGAAAGCGCAAAAAGTCGAACAGCGCTTTACGCAGCCGTACCGGGCTGGGCCGCGCGGACTCGGGTACTTTCAGTGCTACGCCTTTAGCAGTTCCACCCAGAATTCTCAACACCACCGTATCCTTGTGGTATGTTTCATGTAGCAATGCTACCAAAAGCTACCAGGCACAGACAAAAACGCTTTATATGAAGGCAACCTCTACTAGCGAGGGCTGGGAACCAGGGTGGCAATTTGCACCACTCGAGGGTTGCGGAACCACAACTCGCAACGGTTGACCGAGTCAAAATTCGTGCGTATGCGCACCTCGAAAGGGGCTCTTTCCCCTGGGCCAAGGCTGCGATCCGCCAACTGCGATGCATTGGTGGCCATCCGCAACCCGGGCCCGATTACCCGCACACTGGCCCGCAAATCGGTTATTGGCCTCGAGCTGATGTTCTTGACAACCCCCTGAACCAGAACACCCCGCGAGAATGCTTTGCAACTCCAGGAAACCACCCGCAGGCGGTAAACCCCCGACTGACCCAGTGCCATACTGGCGATGGCCAGGGCCAACAGGAGAACAAGCAAGCGCTTCATGGTTTTGACCGTTATAGCTTGTCAGGAGCCACCGCAGGCCCCTCTGGCTTTCCCCATCCCAACTGCGAGTGCAGTGTATAGCAGATTTGAGTTTCACAAACCGTTA
>NZ_CALMCQ010000233.1 GCF_937863175.1 uncultured Meiothermus sp.
GAAAAAGTGGCCATCGTGATTGACCACGTGGCCCCAGCGGCCAACGTAGAGGTGGCCAAGGCTCAGAAAGAGATTCGCGAGTGGGGCCGAGCGCATGGTTGCCGGGTGTTTGATGTGGGCCGGGGAATTTGCCACCAGGTGCTGGTAGAGGAGCGCCTGGCCCTGCCGGGCGGGATTGTGCTGGGCTCCGATTCGCACTCCACCACCTACGGGGGTATCGGCTGTTTTGGCACCGGCATGGGAGCCACCGATATTGCCCTGGCCGCGGCCTCGGGGCGCACCTGGCTCAAAGTGCCGGCCACGGTGAAAGTGACCTTTAAGGGCCAGTTGAACCCCAGCGTGAGCGCAAAGGATGCGGCGCTGGAGATGGTGCGCGTCCTCACCGCCGATGGGGCCACCTACATGAGCATCGAGATGCATCTGGCCGAGGGGGCCGAGTACCTGAGCCAGAGCCAGCGCCTGACCCTGGCCAACCTGACGGTAGAGGCCGGGGCCAAGTGCGGGCTGGTGGTGCCCAGCGGCGAGATTCTGAAAATGTACGATGTGCCCGGCTGGCTTTACCCCGACCCGGATGCGGTGTATGCCAAGCAGGTTGAGATTGACCTGGTCACGCTCACGCCCCGCGTTTCGGTGCCCTTTTACGTGGACAACGTGGAGGAGGTTTCGGCGGTGGCGGGCAAGCGGGTGGATCAGGTGTTTGTAGGCACCTGCACCAACGGGCGGCTGGATGACCTGCACCAGGTCGCGGCGGTTTTGAAGGGCCGGAAAGTGGCCACGGGGGTGCGGATGCTGGTTATTCCCGCCTCGTCGCAGGTGCTGGAAGAAGCTGCCGCCGACGGGACGCTGCTCACCCTGCTGCAAGCCGGCGCGACCCTGGGTACTCCCGGCTGCGGGCCGTGCATGGGGCGTCACCAGGGGGTGCTAGCGCCGGGCGAGGTCTGCGTGAGCACCTCCAACCGCAACTTCAAAGGGCGGATGGGCGCGGCAGATGCCGAGATCTACCTGGCCTCGCCACGGGTGGCGGCGGCGACGGCGGTGGCTGGCTACATCACCACACCGGAGGAATTGTCGAGGGTCTAGAGTCGAGGGTCGAGTGGCGGAAGGCTAATGAAGCGGATGGTTTATTACCCAACCCCGAGCCGACTCAGGCGGCTGCCTGGCGATACCACCCAGGACGTGTTGGCGATAAAAGAACTTGGCGACCGCGAGCAGAGGAAGTGGAACTGATGGCACGAATCTGGAAGTTTGGCGACTCAATCAATACCGACGACATCCTGCCGGGCAAGTATGCTCCCTTCATGGTGGGCGAGGACAAATTTCATACCTACGCCTTCGCGCACCTCCGCCCCGAGTTTGCCGCTAACTACCAGCCCGGCGACATCCTGGTAGCAGGGCGCAACACCGGGCTGGGCTCCTCACGCGAGTATGCCCCCGAGGCCCTGCGCAAACTGGGCCTGCGGGCCATTATCGCCAAAAGCTATGCCCGGATTTTTTACCGCAACCTGGTTAATCTGGGCATAATGCCCTTTGAAGCCCCGGAGGTGGTGGATGCTTTGCAGGACGGCGACCAGGTGGAGCTGGAGTTTGAGCAAGGCCTGCTCAAGCGAGGTTACTCGCACAGCGAGTATGCGCTACGCGCACCCCCGAGGGGCCCAGACACCTTTGGGCTAACCCCGCCCCCGGCATTTTTGCTCGAGGCCCTGCGCGAGGGGAGCATTTTGGAGTATTACCGCAAATATGGCCGGTTTCCCGGCGAGGAGGCTCGAGGGTAAACTGAGGCCAGTATGGAAGACCTGGAAGTGATCTGTCCGGTGTGCGGCGAACCCAATTACGTCCCCGCCGAAGACCTCGAGGAACTCACCGAAGACGACTACTTCGAGTGCGAGTCCTGTGGCTCGCATCTGCAAATTCTCTCCACCGACCCACTGGAGCTGGTGGTCGTGGAAGACGGCGAGGAAGGCTTATTTGTGGACTGCCCCGAGTGTGGCCTGACCTTCGAGGTCGAGGGCGAGGAAGAGGCGGTCTGCCCCGAGTGCGGGCATCGCTTTGTTCCCGACTGGTCGGAACTGGGCGAGGACGAAGGGGACGTGGACTACCGAAGTTAAGCTGATAGCCAAAAACGTAGCATGAAGACAAGGGAGGATCTATGACCGCGGAGTGTATCGAATGTGGAAGTCCGATTGAGCTAAACAACCCGGAGCTGGGGGAGCTGCTGGTCTGTGATACCTGCGGCGCCGAACTGGAAGTGGTGGGCCTCGAGCCCCTCAAACTAGCCGCTGCCCCCGAAGAAGCGGAGGACTGGGGAGAATAGTTGCCAATAGTCCATAGCCAATAGCTGATAGCAGGCGTTTTGTCTATCAACTATGGGCTATAGGCTATAAGCTATCTGCAAATTTATGCTTGCCATTCTTTACGACCGTATCCGCCCCGACGAGGAGATGCTCTTCAAAGCTGCTGAAGGGCTGGGTATCCCTTTCAAGAAGATTTACGCCAAACATCTCTCGATGAGGGTAGGGCAGCGCCCGCCCGAACTGGACGGTGTAACCGTCGCAGTGGAGCGCCTGGTCTCGCAGAGCAAGGGACTGGCTGTCGCCCGCTACTTGAGTAGCCTGGGGATTCCGGTGGTCAACCGGCCCGAGGTGGTCGAGGTGTGCGGCGATAAGTGGGCCACTAGCTGCGCCCTGGAAGCACACGGCCTGGCCCAGCCGCTCACTGCCCTGGCCACCGAGCCCGACCAGGCCCTCAAGCTGATCGAGTCAATGGGCTATCCGGTGGTGATGAAGCCGGTGGTGGGCTCCTGGGGCCGCCTGCTCTCGCTGATCCGCGACCGCGATGCCGCCGAGGCGATGGTGGAGCACAAGGAGGTGCTGGGCGGGTACCAGCACCAGCTCTACTACGTGCAGGAACTGGTGGAAAAAGGGGGGCGGGACATCCGGGCCTTTGTGGTGGGCGACGCCTGCATCGCTGCCATCTACCGCAGCTCTGACCACTGGATCACCAATACCGCCCGTGGGGGCAAGGCCACCAGGTGCGAGGTCACCCCCGAACTGGCCCAGATGGCCGTAAAAGCTGCCCGGGCGGTGGGCGGGGGCGTGGTAGCCATAGACCTGTTTGAGTCGCCGAAAGGCCTGCTGGTCAACGAGGTCAACCACACCATGGAGTTCAGAAACTCGGTCTCGACCACCGGGGTGGATATTCCGGCCAGGATACTCGAGTACGCCTGGAGCATCCGCCTGCAATGAGCCATGCTTTTCACGCTCGGCCACTCCAACCACAGCGCCGAA
>NZ_CALMCQ010000234.1 GCF_937863175.1 uncultured Meiothermus sp.
CGGCATGGCGGGGGGGGGGCAGGGAAGGGGTTTCGGGGTAGGGGCGGTAGTTGTTGATACCAATCACCAGGGCATAGGTTTCGACTTTGGGCATGGGCTGGGCCAAACCAACCCAACACCCCACACCCAGCCCTACAAGCCAGGAGATTGGCTGGCTCCAACAGCGCCGCATTCAAAACGCTCCCCGCATAAGCCACCACCCTCCCTTCGCTAAAGTTAGACAGAGATGAAAGCAGGCTAAGCGATGCGGGAGACGGTGTTAACCCGGCAGCAAGGATGGGTTTGTAGTATATCACGGTATAAACCCTTTTTCATTTGCTTTTTTGTTGTCCTGAAGGGCACAACTCGTAGTGCAATTGGCCCAAGCCTCTACTAGATGTTGCGTTTCCGAGTGATGAAAGCCCTGTGTCGCTTGATTGGAGATTCCTGAATCCGTATGGGTGGGTGCAGGGTGAATAAGCCAGTACTAGCAAAACCCTCCCGGCGGCGGATCCTTTCACCCTATGCCCGCAAAGCCCTCTGGCGCACCGGACTGGTAGTGCTGGTGATGGTGGCCTCGTCTTACATTCTGAGCCACAACCTGCTGGGGCCTTTTGGCGCTTTCATCAAGGGGCCGCAAGGAGCCTCCCTGGATCGTCTGACCATCGTGGTGCATCGCTGGGGTTCGCCGGTTCCAATCAGGGATTTTCCGCTGGTGGTGCTGGTGGAACTACAGCAGAGCAGCATCGAGCATCTCAGCTCGAACAGTTATGTGTTCAACCGGGGCCAGCTAGCCCGCATCACCCAGAAAATCCTGGCCTACCAGCCCAAAGGCATCTTCCTCGACCTCGATCTGCGCTATTCCAGCAACGAAGGAAGTGGGCTGTCGGCAGGCGACCGGCAGTTGCTGGAGGTTCTGGAGCGCCTCGAGGCGCCGGTGCTGGTACCCGACAACGAGGTGTTGGGTCAGCCGCTGGGCCGCCTTAATGCCAACCTCCACGCAGTGCAAGCCCAGGTGCTCTACGACCGCGATGGGCAGACCCGCCAGATACCCCGGCCCCTTCCGGGGCAGCCGGTAGCGGCCTCGCTGGGGCTGTACTGCCTGGGGTTAGGAATAGATTTGCGCGAGGGTAGCCGCTGCCAACAGGTCGTGGCAACCGGAAACCCCCAGGCCGATGGCAAGCGAATTGTCTACCGCGAAATCCGGCGCTATGGAGCCGGTATCGAAGGCCCGCAATTGTGGCCCAATCTGGTGGTGATGGGGGGGTTGGAATTCTTGAACGATGGGCTGGTGCAGTCGGAAGCAACCCAGGGGGCATTGTTTCTGGTGGGTCGCACCTACCCCAAAGCCGACGACGTTCACTTCGCGGCCATCGGACCAGTGCAGGGCATTGACATTCATCTCAACGCCCTCCTGACCCTGGCCACCTACCGCAATTTTTCCGAAACCCTGGGCTGGGGGCCGGTGTTGCTGGTAGTACCACTGGTGGTTTTTCTGGCCCTCTGGCTTACTTATTCCATCACCGAGGGCTGGCTGAAGGCCAGCCGCTTCCAGGGTTTTGTGCAGACCCTGATCGAGACCGCCGTTGCGGCCTGGTTCTTGTTTTTGGCCGGGGTGGCGATTTTGCAGTATTCCGGTCATTTTCTGGACTACCTCTACCCGATTGTGGCTTTTCAGATGGGAGCCTTGCTCTTGAAGCTGTTTGCGGGAGGGAAGAAAAATGAAAGCAAAACCAGCGATAGAGGTCAGGAAGTGGCCGATAAGCTCAAGGAAATCGTGGAGGGAACCGGGGGGGATCGGTAGGGCTCTGGTTGCACTGGCTTTCCTCGGATGGGGTTCGCTGGGGCTGGCCGAACCCGCCCAGCTGGAACTGAGTGGTAGGGTCTGGCTCGAGCGGGCCGACCAGAGCCTGCAAACCTACAACCGCAGGGGTGGACCAGCCCTGGCTTTGAACCTGGAGGCCGGAGACCGCTTGTGCGTCACCGAGGGCACGGGGCGGCTGGTGTACGGGGTCAAGGCGTTTGTGCTGGAAGCCAGGGGGGTGGCTTGCTTTGAGGTGGCCAGACCCAGGTCACTCTGGCAAAACCTGGTAGCCAGTTGCCAGGACATCGGGGTGTGCAAAAAACAAGCCGAAGTGGCTTTCATCAAAGAAGCCAAGAGCCGAGGCCCGGAGGGCCACACTCCGGTGCTGTACCTGCCCACCAGCTATGGTCTGGGCACCCTGACCCTGACCGTTGCCAGCGGACAGACTCTGCGCCTGTTGGACGGAGCCAGCGAGCTGCAAAAAGTAGAGGCGCCAGGAGATGGGGTTTTTACCATTGCTGCCGACGTGCTCCGGAAGACAAGGCGTGTTGAGGTACTCCGCCGCTCTGGGCTGGTGGTGTATGCGGCCCCGGTGCGCTGGGTGAACGTTGCCAGCGAGGTCGCGGCCAGTAGCCCCCTCGAGGCCGCACTGGCCCTCTGGCTCACCGGAAACATCGGCTACGCCCCAGCCGCCTACAGCTATCTGCTTGCTGCCGGAGATGACGAGCTGGCCCGCATCCTGGAAGCACAGATCCGCCAGGAGTTCCGGGGTGCCTTCCGCTAATACTCAGGTCGGCCTTCAAGAATACCGCCGATCGCAGGTCAAAGGATGAACCCACCGCAGGAGACTTAACCCTGGACTTTTGACCCTCGTTGGTTCAACGGAAGTGCAAGGTTCAAATAGCCTTGTTACCTGCCGGCCAGGGTGGTTTTCAAGTGGGTTGCATTCCTATCGCGATTTTCGCTTTTTTGCTGCTGCACCCATCGGCCATGCACAGCTTTTGTCCAGCGAACGGTCTCCTGCTTTCTGAAAACCTCCTGCAGGTTTCGCGAAGGGGGTACACCTTCTACGGCAGCCGCCCTGGATTTGAACTCGAGTCAAATAGTTACACAGTCTCCAGGTAGTTTTGTTAGTCTACCTGGTATGGACTTGGCGCTCAGCATTGTGTTTATTCTCGGCGGCTTCGTACTGTTGTTTTTCGGAGGCGAAGCCCTGGTCAAAAACTCGGTGGTGCTGGCCCGCAGTTGGGGTGTCAGCACCGTCGTGGTGGGTCTGACGGTGGTAGCTTTCGGCACCAGTAGCCCCGAGCTGGCTGCCAGTTTGGCGGCAGCCCTGGCTGGAAGCCCAGCGATCGCCATGGGAAACGTGGTGGGTTCCAACCTGTTCAACATCCTGGTCATCCTGGGTCTTACCGCCGTGATCTTTCCCATAACGGTTCAGGCCCAGTTCATCAAGCGAGAAGTTCCCATCATGATCGGAGTAGTCTTGCTATTGTTTCCACTCTTGTATTTTGGCAGTGTTGTTAACCGCCTCGAGGGTCTGGTTCTGGTAGCACTGCTTGGGTTCTACATTTTGTTTCTCTATCGTGTGGGACCCAGTGAATCTCCCGAAGTGCAAGGCGAGTTTGAGCACGAATATGGAACCCGGCCCAAAGCTGGCTGGCGCACCTACCTCGGCCTGGCGGTGGGGCTGGTTCTACTGGTGGTGGGAGCCCGGTTGCTGGTGATGGGTGCCGTGGATCTGGCCAGAGGCTTTGGCGTATCCGAACTGGTAATTGGGCTGACCATCGTCGCTGCGGGCACCAGCCTGCCGGAAGTTGCGGCCTCCGTTGTGGCTGCCTTGCGGCGCGAGCCGGGCATCGCGCTGGGCAACATCGTGGGCTCCAATATTTTCAACATCCTGGCCATCCTGGGAATTACGGCCCTGGTGCAACCAATTGGACTGCCCTGGGAAGCCATCCAGCGCGATATGTGGGTGATGCTGGTTGTTAGCGTGTTGCTGTGGCCCTTCCTGGTAACGGGCAACCGGCTGGGACGCCGGGAAGGGGGTTTATTTTTGGGGCTGTATGTGGCTTACGTGGCGTTCCTGATCACGAGCAGTATTTAGCGGAATGGCCCAGGCCCAGTGGCTGGTTTTGCAGTGTCGGCAACAACCGCGCCAGACTGCTCTGCCCTCGACCATTGTCCTGGTCAGAGCAACCGCCCGATGGTCGCAAGGTATCTCCACCTCCACCCCTTGCTCGTAGACGACCTCGTAGAGATCCCGAATTCGCTCGAGCTCCTCACACACCCTGCAATAGGTATGCCAGACCCTTCCCCTCGCTACACGAGGCTCTAGCCGAACCACGCGGGTCTCCCAGGCCAGGGGCCGTGCTATTTGCTTGGCGTATGCAACCGCTTTAAGAGCATTCATGTGGGGATTCCTGGGGCTAAAGTATAGCTCGAGGGTTGGCTCCTGCTACGAGGGTTCTCGAGAATACCCCGCAGAACAACCTTCTTCTGCTCATCGTACCCATCCAAACCGTCCGAACAGCGTCGTACTGCCAGACCACTGTCACGGCATATAGCCAACCTTCGCTATGCGTCACACCCGAGGGCGATGAGCCCGCTGGCGGTCTCTTGAAATTTGGCTGAGTGGGTGCAGATTTCTCCTATACCGCTATGGGATGCTACGGTTCCAGCTCTTCATCTGAGCGCTATTAACGCCACGATCGCCCGCTCGAGGGCCAGGCGCATGTCCCTGCCGGTTTTAGCGGATTCGTCGGCTTCTATCAGAATCTCCAGCGCTTTCTGGACGGCCTCGCCCGACATTTTTTTGGCTAGCAGCAGGGTCTGTTTGGCGGCATACGGGTGCATCCCCAGGGCGCTGGCGGCCATCCCCTCCCCCATCATGGGGTCGTCTTGCAGCAAGGCCCAGGCTCTCGCGACCCGTACATACTGCCATGAAAGTGCTCCCAGTATCCGCAAGGGGTCTTCGCCCCGCTCGAGCAGCTCGCGGGCATATTTGAAAGCCTGGGTAGGTTTGCCTTCGGTGGTCGAACGCACCAGGTCAAAACCGGAGATGGGTGTATCGAGGGCTGCCAGCGCCTGAACTTTCTCGAGGGTCAGGGGCTGGGGGGCGAGGGTGAGTTTTTTTAGTTCCTGGTCGAGGGCTTCCAGTCCCATAGCGGGGTTTTCGGTGCTGCCTTTGCCCCCCACCAGACCCGCCAGATACGAAGCAATCGCGCCTGGCAGCTTCAGGTTGTGGTGGCGTGCACGGTTGATGACCCAGCTGGTCATCTCCCTGGGGCCCGGGGTGGGATAGTCGCGCTTCTGGGCTTTGTCGGCGTACCATTTACTGCGTGCGGCTGTGGGGCGGGGGTCGAGCAGCAACACCACCGCGTCCGGGGAGATGCTTTCCAACCCTTCCTTGAGGGGCTTCCACTCGGCCTCGAGCAGGTCGCGCAGATCCACCAGAGCCCCGCCGGGGCCAAAGAGCCCCCCGCTGGCTTCCTGGGCCACCAGGGCAGGCTCGGGGGGCATCAGGCGAGGGGGCAGGCCCTGCAAGCGGGCTTCTTGCAGCAGTGCTTCTCGGGCTAGAAAGCTGTCTCCGGTAAAGACCTGGATCATCTGCTTGGGGCAGGATACCAGATAGAGCCTGCCCGGGTGCTCTTCAGCTAAACCGTGGGCTCGAGCTCCGTCGAATCCGGCGCTGGCTCGGCTTTTGCGGGGGGCAGTTGGCCTGCTTGCACAGGCTTATGGCCGTGCTTCCTGAACTTATTGGCTTCGGGCTTGACCCCCTGGCTGCTGGCGTACTCCCACCAGAGTTGTAAGAGCTGGGGCTCGAGGTCGGTCACAACCCCCTGCAATCGGGTCAGTTCGTTGCGGGATATTCCATTGTTGACCACCGGGTTAACCGGCCCCAGGGTGAACTTGGCCCAGGCTTCGCCGTCGCGGGTTACAAAGATGTGGGGTTTTTCCTGGGCGCTGCCCGACTTGATATAGAAGCGAAAGCCACCCCGGCGCATAAGCGTCAGCATGGCCTCAGTGTATCAATTCCCAGGCCGTATGCTGGTGTTTTTAGAGGCTGGTCGAGGTAGCAGACTGGCCCACCTTCAGGCTCCGCCCCATCGTATAGATTGAGGCTGGTGGAGAACCGGCTGCGGTTGTTGATGGTTCTGACCCTCCTGGGCAGCTTTGCGCTGTTTAGCTGGCGCGGCCTGGGCGAGGCTTTCCGGGAGCGCGGACGCTACACCGATGCGCTGGGGCTGGTTCCCGCAGCCACCACCCCGCTAAGCTTTGTCGTACCTTCGCTAAGTGAACTTGCGGTGCGCTATAACCTCGAGCCCAGCCGGGCCTCCTGCACCCTCTGCCACCTGGGCAAAGAGACCTCCGGGGTCTTCAACCCCTTTGGCCGCGACTATCAGGACAAGATCCAGCACCTCCTCGATGAGGTTGTATCGAGCGACAGCCCCGAAACCAGAAGCATTTTTCAGCTCAACCCCAGGCAGATTCGCCACGCAGTCGCTCAGGCCACCTTGGACGGGCTGGACTCCGATGGCGACGGGTATGATAACGACCTCGAGCTGTTGTTTGGATTTTTGCCTGGGGATGCCCAGTCCAGACCCAGTCTGAGCGTGGAAACGATGCAGAAGTACCGTACTCAGTTGCGCCAGGTTGCAGAGGAAGGACGGCTGGAAACCTTGCTGCGCATGGGGGTACAGGTCAGGAATGATGACCTCAAGTTTTGGGGCTTCACCGGAGACCAGACCCCTACCGTACGACTGGAACGGCTGGCCCTCTACAGAGCTGCCCTCAGCCAGTATTAGGTGCCCCCACGATAGAAATTCCGGGGATGGTTTTACGCGGTGCGCTTCTGGGTTTGCGTCGGCGCGGCTCTGTGGCCAGGCCTCTACAGGTAGAGCAAATTCCTGGCGTGGAGATGCTTTGTCCCCCCCCAAAAAAATATCGGGGGCATGGTCAATCTGGTAAGCGCTGGCTCTAGTCTGCTGCCTGAGGTTCGGGTGTGCGGGTTTTCTCGCTGCGCAGGAAGAACAGGATCCCCAGCACGAAGAGAATGCTGGGCATCCACAGGTTGGGAAAGGGATAAAACAGCCCCAGAGCCAGCAGGCCCAGCACCCAGGTCTCCCAGCGTTTCAGTTTGCGGCGGGCATAGCCCACCGTGGAGGCGGAGAGCAAGACGATGGCCGCGGCTGTAAATATGAAGCGCTCGATGATAATTAGCCAGCCCTCCCAGCCAGGCATGTTCTGCAGAATGGGCAAGATCAGTAGCCCGGTGCCCGTAAAGGTCAGCAGGAAGAAGAAGCCAAAAATGTACTTGGGCAAAGCCACCTTGGCGGCGTAGACCCCGGTCATAATGGGGTCGGTTCGGAAGACCGAGGCCGAAGCATAGGCCGAAAGGCCCACCGGCGGGGTGACATCCATCACCACCGCGTAATAGAAGAGGAACATATGGGTGGCCAGGGTGGCTGCCATCATGGCCTGTTCAGGCGAGAGTCCGTAGGCCAGGTAGTTGTCCGAGGCCAGCATGATGATGGCCGGTGCAGTGAGTGAGGCCGCCATCACATAGGTGGCAGTAGGGGGCAGCCCCAGGCCCAGAACCAGGCTGAAAAAGGCGGCAAACAGCGTAGCTACCAGCAGACTCTCCCCCGAAACCTGCCCCACAAAAATGGTGAACTTGGCGGGCAGGCCCGAGATTACCATCATTCCGAAGATTAAGTTGGCCGCCACTACTGCCGTACCGATGGGAATTAGCTGGCGAAAACCATTCGCCAGACCAAGGGCCAGCGGCTCCATAGCCCCACGGAAACTACCGTTGGCCACGGAAGGATAGATGAAGGTTCCCAGCATAAAACCCATAAAGGCCAGGGTGAGGGGAGCGACCGGGATGTGGCCCACCTCCCAGCCCAGGAAAAAGGGAATGGTAAGGCCAGCAAACCCCAGACCGATGCCGAGTGGGAGGCCCAGCCGGTAGGCAGGGCTACGCATAACCCGGTCTAGCGGCTCGGGGCGCAAGGTAGGGTCGAGGAAGCAGACCAGAACAAAAGACAGGGTGGCCAGGTAGACGGCTGTCGAGACCGAAGTTCCCAGAAACAACAGGGTAATGATCAAAACAATAGGAATAAAAATGGTGCTGTAACGCAGTGCATAACTGCGTCGCAGCGACTCGTCGCCCACTGGCTGAAGTTTGGCTTTGCGCGAGTAAAACTCGTTGAAGGTGAGCACCGAGAGCAGGTACAAGAGCATTGGGCCGATAGACATAACGACCACCCACAGATAGCTAATCTGCAGGATTTCCACCATGATGAAAGCGATGCTGCCCAACACGGGGGGGGTGATCAGGGCAATGCTGCCAGCGGTAGCAACCAGACCGGCTCCTACCAGCTTGTCGTAGTTGGCCTTTTCGTAGAGCGGCTTGGTCAGGGTGGCCACAAACTGGGTATCGGCGGCTGCCGAACCACTGAACATCCCCATAAATACCGCGGCCAGGCCCGTAACCCGTCCCGGGGTCTGGGGTGATCGGCCTACCAGGGCCATGGCGATATTGGCAATGACCCGGCCCAGACCCAGTGCGCCAATCAGGCCCGACAGAATAGTAAAGTAAACCAGGTATTCGGCCGATACCCCCGTAATCATGCCGTATATGCCGGCTTCGGCCTCATTGTAAATCTTACCCAGAACCAGATCTATGCTGTTCTCCACCCCCCGGAAAAGCCCGGGGACATAGTGGCCGTGCAGGTTATAGGCCAGAAAAATCATCACCAGCGCCGGCATGACCGCACCCAGCAGACGGGCGACCAGTCCCAGCACCAGCATGATCAGGCTGAAGGACATTACCATATCCCAACCCGAGGGCATCACCGCACGGAATATAAGCTCTTCAAAGAAGACGACCTGATAGACTACCGGGGCAAGGGCAAACAGGGCCGCGAAAATATCGGTGAAGCGCTGAATGCCCGGTAACAGCAGTGGCAGGATGGCCAGGGCAAAGGCCAGGGTGGCCATGAGTTTGCCAATCAGCGGAATTTCTACACCGGGAGCATTGAAAGTCCAGAAGATATAGAGGAAAGGAAACGAGAGCAGGGCAAACACCCAGGTGCCAAAAGTGCGCTTGGCTGGGGGAATCTGGGCAGTGATCAGATAGCCCGCGAACATCAGCAAGAAAACGTGAACCGCACGCTCGAGCTGCACCATGTCCAGGATACCGATCCTGAAATCGGCCAGCGGCGTGAAAGGATGCACCACCACATACAGGCTATACAGCGCAGCCACAAACAGCACAACCCAGGTGATACGCCCCAGCAGACTGGTTTTTTTGGGTGTATCTTGAATTTCTTCCACTAAGCCTCCTGTAGCAAGGGCAGCAGCGACATCCGACTCCCGCGAGGAACTGGGGTGACCTGGATCCGGCCACCCCAGTAAAGTTCAGGCATATTGGGCGAAATGGTCAGCAATGAAGGCGTGCCCTAGCGGATGGCCCCAGTCTCGCGCAGGTAGCGCAATGCCCCAGGGTGGAACGGGACTAAAAACCTCTGGTTTACCAGGTTGACCGTGTTCTGGATGGTGGTATCGCGGGCAGCAGCAGTAGCCGCGGTCAGGGTTGGTAGGTTTGCAAAAACCGCACGCATGATTGCAGCGGCCAGGTCGTCGGGCATCGAGGCCGGGCAGAGGAAGACATTGCCGGTGTAGAGAACAAAGTGATTTTCCCTGGTTCCATAGATTTCACGCCGCAAGTTACCCGTGGAGACGATACCCGGGAACTCTTGCATCAGAAGTTGTGCCGTAGGACCCGTACGGGGGACGTCTACCAGGCGGATCCGGTCGCCCCGGCGGGTCAGGCCCTGGGCAGCTTCCACCACGCTAGAGGTTGGTACGCCGCCTACCCAGAAGTAGGCATCAATTCTTCCTTCAACCAGTGCGCGGGCCGACTCAGCAGCTCCCAGCCGCTCCTGTGTACGCAGCTCGCGCACATCCACACCCGCGCCTCGCATGACCATCAGGGCCAGGTTTTCGGTCGAAGAACCCGGTACCCCCGTAGAGACCCGCCGGCCCCGCAGGTCGCTGACAAAGCGAATGCCAGAACCCTCGCTGGTGACAATGTGAATCAGGCTGGGGTACATATAAAACAGGATGCGCTGCATATCGGCGCGGCGCTCGGCAAAGCGACGCTCCTGACCCGTGAAGGAGAGCTTTACTGCGTCAATGGTAGACAGGGCACAGAAGTAGGTGTTGGCGGCAGGGTTGGTGCGATCCCGCAGCAGCAAGAGGTTGTCGTAGGAGCCGCCCGTCTGCTGGGCGGTGGCATCGGCCACTCCGGCCTCGGTGAGAACTTTAGCCAGGGCCTGACCATAAAAGAAAAACACCCCGCCCACTCCACCGGTAGGAATGACCACCCTGGCCCGCTCCTGGGCCAGCGCACTGCCCATTACCACCAGCATGAACACCATTACAAGTTTCCTAAGCTTCATCGTAGAAATCCTCCTGATGACCGGACTGAACTATGAACAAAACCACCCGAGTCATCGGTTTGGCGTGACGGGGCTTAGAGTTACACTTCCGGCTGTGGACAGACTACATATTACATGTAACTATGTCAAGGGACAGACTTCGTAGCCAGGAGCAGTACGGTGTGAGCGCCTCCAGGAAACCCCAGGCCAAGCTGCAGTCCGAGCGACTTGTAGACAAGGTGCACGGTCTTTTACACCGGGATATTCTGAGCGGCAAGCTCCTGCCGGGTCAGCCGCTAAGCGTCCCGGAGATTTCCCGTCAGCTGGGGGTCTCGCGCAGTCCGGTACGCGAAGCTGTGCTGCAACTGGTAGCCGACGGCCTGGCCTGGGAGGAGGCCCGCAAAGGGGCGGTCGTAGCCCAGTTTGGCCTCGAGGATGCGCTGCAACTTCTCGAGGCTCGAGAGGTACTGGAGCTAGCCTCGGTGCGCCTGGGCGCAGTCCGCGCCACCAGCGCCGACTTTGCTGCACTGAAACAGGTTTTACACTCCCAGCAGCTGAGCATCCAGAAAGCCAACTTCAGGGGCTATTTAGCCTCCGATCTAGAATTCCACAAACTGCTGGGCAGCCTGAGCCACAACCCTGCTTTAGGGCGTATGGTGGGTCTGTTGAAAGACCAGTCGCTCCTGGCCCAGGACTCGGTCAGTCGCAGTCTGGTTCAACTGGAGCTGGGTTTTAAGGAGCACCTGGCGGTCTTTGAGGCTCTCGAATTGCGCAACTCCGAAGAGGCTGCCGGGGCCCTGTTGAAACACTTCAAGCGCATCCGGGAGAGCCTGGAAAACTGGCTTGCCCTTCCGCGCCATTCTTGAACTGACCCGCCGGTCAGTTTAGGGGTATGATGGGATTTGTGCTGGCGCTGGCCCTATTACGTGACCCCCAATACCGAACCTACTGGATCGCACTGTTTCTCTCCCAGATGGGCACCTGGATGCAGGCTGCGACCCAGGGCTGGCTGGTGCTGGAACTTACCGGCAGCGCTGAACGGCTGGGCCTGGTGGTTGCCCTACAGTTTCTGCCTTCGCTGCTGTTCTCAATTCCGGCGGGGGTGCTTTCGGATCGCTACAGCCGGCGGAACCTGCTTTTCATCACCCAGGGCGGCATGGCGGTACTGGCTTTTGGCATGTTCGCCCTGATCGTGACCGGACTGGTGCGCTACGAATACGTGCTGGTGTTTGCTTTCCTGTATGGCATGTTCAACGCAGTGGACTTACCCGTGCGGCAAGCCTTCACGGTGGAGCTGGCCGGTAAGGACCGCTATCCAGGAGCCATCGCCATAAACTCTTTTGGCTTCAACACCTCGAGGCTGATCGGGCCAGCCCTGGCCGGACTGCTGATTGCGGGCTTTGGTCTCTCCTGGAGCTACCTGGCCAATGCCCTTTCCTTCATTCCGTTAATTGCGGTCTTGTTGTTTACCCCTGGCGCCCGTATCGAACCCAGACGCGGTGGGGTCGTGGAAGATGCCCTCGAGGGGTTGCGCTTTGTCTGGGGGCACCCGCTGGTGCGCCAGGTGGTGGTGCTGTTGGGCCTGACCAGCCTGCTGGGCATGAATTTCCAGACCATCGTGCCTTCTTATGCCCGGCTCGAGCTGGGGCTCGATGCCCAGGGCTTTGGGCTGCTGATGTCAGCGGTAGGACTGGGCTCAATTGTAGCCGCGCTGGTGCAGACCCTGGCTTCCAGGGCCCATCCCGTGCGGGCCGTATTTGGCAGCATGATTCTGGGCTGCGCCCTGATTACCCTGGCCCTGCCCCTGCCCACCCTCTGGGTGGCGGTGGTGCTGGGAATCGCTGGACTGGGCATGATTACCACCATGCTCAATGCCAACACCACCGTACAGCTAATCGCTCCCGACCGGATCCGGGGCCGGGTGATGTCGGTGTACTCGATGGTCTTGCTGGGCTCAGGGCCCATGGGAGCCTATCTTTCGGGCTTTTTGATGGATGCCCTGGGCGCACGCTGGGGGGTGGCCGTGATGGGCTTGCTGACCCTCACGGCAGCACTGGTACTGATTCGCTTTCCCTGGCCCAGGGTGCTGGCTCCAACCCCGGCCCCCAAAGTCGAGCCGCCCGTTCCAACTCCCCAGGTCGCCTCCGACTGAGCCGCTAGCATAGGCCCAAAACGCTACGCTGCTTCCGTCATCTCCACGCTTTCGCATCCGCTCGAGTATTCTGAGGTCGGTGGAGATTCTGCCTGCCCTCGAGGCCCGCTATCAGATGCACCTGACCCCCCTGGTAGATGGGGCCGATGCCCGCACCTTCGCAGGCGATGGGCTGGTTTTCAAGGTGTACTCTCCCGAAACCCCCTCCTGGCAGCCCGGCGGCATCTATGCTGCCCGCCTGGAAGCCTTGAACATGACCAAGGCTGGACTGGGGGAATGGGTGGTAGAGGCTTTCCCGCTGAACCACCACGGCATTCTCGTTATCAAACGGTATCCCGGCTCCAACTTCGTGCCCGAGCGATTTACCAACCAGGCGCTGGACTGCCTGGCCCAGTTTTTCGTCCAGCTGCACACTATCCGCGAACCCGGCGTGGTGAGCCAGGCCCGCCTGCAAGACCGCCTCAGCCAGTTTGGCGGAACCCTGCACGACCTCCCCCAAGCCCAGCAGCTGGTGGGCTGGCTGTGGCAGCAGGTGGAAGAAGTCGCCGGAACCCCCCAGGCTTTCTGCCACCGCGATCCCCACGCAGGCAACATCCTGCTCAAAAATCCCGGTGCGGCGGCAAGCGCTGCCGAAGCCCGCACCCTCCCCGAAGCACTGGTAGTGGACTGGGTGCGCGCCCAGCCCGACGACCCCGCCCGCGACCTGGCCATCCTGACCACCGGAACGCTGGTCTTGCTGGGTGAAGAAAAAGCCACCAGGGCGCTGCAAGCCATCGTTCGCCGCTACCCCCAGCCCGAGTCCCTCTGGCCCCGCTTGCGCTTCTGGGTTCCCCTCACCTACCTCCACGATATGCACTGGTTCCGAACCAAAGAACCCCCAGGTTTCGAGGCCGCTGTGGCCGACAAGATGCCCAAAGCTCTACGGTTTTATCTGGACTTTAGCCCTGAGTTGACCTGATGTATCCGCTTTAGGCCAACGGCGGGCTACCCTGCGTACGATCCCACGCGATGTCTGGTTTGGGCAGGGTTTCCCGGCATACGCCGGTTCTCTGGTTTGCATTTGCCCCCTTCCCTGGAGCAGTGTTACGATTCAACCAGCATGAAAGTGACTGTGGTAGATCACCCCCTGATTCAACATAAGCTGGCCATTATTCGTGACAAACATACCGGCAACAAAGAGTTCCGCGAACTCATGGAAGAAGTAACCATGCTCATGGCCTACGAAGCCATGCGCGACCTCGAGCTCGCCCCCGTGTCTGTAGAAACCCCGCTCCTCACCACTACCGCCCAGATGCTCTCTGGCAAAAAACTGGCTCTGGTGGCCATTCTGCGGGCCGGGCTGATCATGGTGGATGGCATCCTCGAGCTGGTGCCCGCCGCCAAGGTGGGCCATATTGGGCTCTACCGCGATCCCCAGACCCTCAACCCGGTGGAGTATTACTGCAAACTCCCTGCCGATATCGCCGAGCGCAGGGTCTTCCTCACCGACCCCATGCTGGCCACCGCAGGCAGCGCCATCCATGCTATCTCGATTCTGAAGGCCAAAGGAGCCCACCACATCAAACTGATGAGCATCATAGCCGCCCCGGAGGGCATAAAGCGGGTGCAAAAAGTCCACCCCGATGTGGAAATTGTGGTAGCTGCCGTGGACAGCCACCTCAACGACCACGGCTATATCGTGCCTGGCCTGGGCGATGCCGGAGACCGGATTTACGGAACAAAGTAGGCTCGGCGCTCACCGTTTGAGGACTGCTGCCCGGCCCGGAGGCCTCGCCCTGACACTTCTACGCGGACTCAATCGAATACTCATACCAGATTCGGTCTAACCCGACCGAAGGGAGATGCTTTTTTCGCCTGTATTACTGGAGGGCGCTTGACCAAAGCCCCATAAATCCGCCTTTGCACAGACCGTCCGGTACACCTCGAAACCCCTGACGACCTCTACGGGTAAACCCAGCTTTGCGAACCCTATGTCTGGGGTTATTTGGACAACGTTTTTGACTGGTTCTTTGCCCATAAGAGCAACTTTATCCTAGAAATCCCGTCTGGCGCAGAACAAAGTGGTCAATTCGTCCACACCAATGTGCTTTAACTCCAAAAAGATAGCATCGGGCTGTAAGCATGGTAGGCAAAAACTTGGATAAAACCGGATCCTCCGGGGTTGGAGGTATATTGGCGTCTGGAAGCCGGTCTTTTTCAGGCGCCTTTGCTCCTGCCCCGCTACTCTAACCAACCTGCACAATTCCTCACCCATCCGCTATAAGCTAAAGCGGTTCAGGGTATGGGTGAGTTCCTCAAATCTATCGGCATCGCCAACCCCGCTGGTTCGGGCTGGCTGATTGTGGTTTTCACGTTTGTAGTGGCCTGGGCTGTAACCTGGCGGTTTATTCCCAGGGTGCGGCAATTTGCTCTCCAGGTGGGCTGGGCCGATCAGCCGAGTGCCCGTCGCTTGAATAAGGAGCCGCTACCCAATGCGGGAGGGCTGGCCATTTTTGCTGGCGTGGTTGCAGCCCTGGTTGTGGCCACAGCCCTGCGTCCTATTCTGATTCAGGAAGTGCAGGTGCAGGTGCTGGCGATTTTGTTGGGTGGGGCCATTCTGGTGCTGGTGGGTTTTGTGGATGATCAGTTTAGTCTACCGCCGTTGTTCCGGCTCCTGGTGCAGTTTTTGTGTGCTTTGCTACTGGTGGCGGTGGGAATTCGCTTCGATGCGGCGTTCGGGACGGCCCTCGATCCATTCTGGGGTACGGTGCTGACCATATTCTGGGTGATGGGCATCACCAATGCGGTGAACCTTATGGACGGGGTTGACGGCCTGGCAGGGGGTATTTCCTACATCACAGCCATGAGCCTGCTGGCTGTTTCGGCGCAAAACCCGCAATGGGCTGCGGCTACGCTGGTGCTTTCAGCGCTGGCTGGGGCCGCACTGGGTTTTTTGCGGCATAATTTTTTCCCCTCCAAGATCATCATGGGCGATGCTGGAGCCTATTTTTTTGGCTATGTGCTGGCCGCTACTGCGCTGCTGGGCAGCCTTAAGGTCACGACGGTTTTTTCCTTGGTTCCTACGGCCCTGTTTTTGCTGCTGCCCATTCTGGACACCTCGCAGGTCTTTATCCGCCGCATTCTCAAGCGACAGAATCCCATGTCCACCCCTGGCAAAGACCACATTCATCACCGTCTTCTGGCCAGGGGCTTCTCCCAACGCCGCACCACCGCCACCTTGTGGATCATCACCCTGGCTTTGAGCTTGGTGGCGATGTGGGTTCAAGGGGTCAGTTTTACGGTACTGCTATTGACCGCAATCGGCACCGCCTCTTTGCTGGGTTTTACCGTCTGGCGCAAGATGCGAGCGGTCTGGAAAGAGACCACACAGCAAGCCGAGGCCCCCGGCTAACTCGAGGCCGACGTATAACTCCGGAGTGCAAAGCGCCAGAAAACCCTGGAGAACAGCAGTAAGCCCAACGCAATCAGGAAGGCGAGGCCCAGGCTTTGCTCGGTCAGGCGGCCCAGCGCGGCTTCGGCGGGCACGGTGGTCAGGAAGGCCACCGGAACCACAAAAGTGAAGATGAAGCGATAAGCTGCTGGGAAAGCCTGCATGGGAAAGCGCCCCGCCTCGAGCAAGGCCCGCAACACCTCGGTAGCGTTGGCGACCTTGACAAACCAGATACTGCTGGTACCGATGATGAACCACAGGCTATAGAGCATCACAAAGGCTATCGCCAGCAGCCCGAAACCCACCAGATAGTCGGAGATGCCCAGCTCCAGGCGATTCCCGGCAAAAAACCAGATCCCCAGCCCGATTACAAAATCGGTCAGGCCCCAGGGGGAGAGGGTGCGAAAAGAAAGCCAGAACTGGCTATCCATGGGCTTGAGCAGGACAAAATCGAGGGTCCCTTTCTGCACCTGCTCGACCACCCGGTTGAGGTTCGGCGAAAGCAGGGTAAAAGCAAAACCATCCAGCATCAAAAAGGCGGCCAGCACCAACAAGGCTTCCTCGTACTTCCACCCACCGGGCTGATACCCCCCCTGGTAGAGTAGCGAAATTCCGAAAATGCTCCCGGCTGCCCCGCCCAGCGCCGCGAGTGCCGCAACCAGAAAATTACCCCGGTACTCGAGCTCTGCCGCCAGGGCCGTCCCCCAGAAGTGTCGCAGCATTCGAAGATAACGCACCTGCTTAGTGTAGCAAGCGATCCGGGGATCGTAGCGATCAGCCCACCGCTACCGGCTAAGACCCACTCCCCTTCACCCCCTGAACGGCCCTCCACGCCACACCACCGGCCCGATGATTTTTACCGGGTCGTCCCGGTGACGCACCACCGGGGGTACGCTATGGCGGGCCGGATAAAACACGATGTGCTCGCCTTCTTCCTGGTAGCGCTTAATGAGCATCATGTCGTTGAGGCCATCCCAGGCCACCACCACATCGCCGGCTTTCGGCATTCGCCCGGTGTCCACCGCCACCCGGTCACCCGGTGCGATGCTCTGGCCCATCGCCCGCACGCTCTCCGAAACCATGCAGTCGCCATTGACGGCATAGACCCGCACGTTTTCGGGCCGCACACCCAGAGCTTTAAGGTCTTCCAGCGGGATCGAAACCAGGCCCTCGCTGGTCTGGGTGTTTTTGAGGCCCGCCGAGGCGGTGGCCTGGACGGGAAAAGTGGCGAAGCGCAGATCGGCTTCTAAGCGCCTTACCCCCAGGAGGGCTCCGCCTTCTACAAAACCCAATTCCAGTCCCGTAGCCTGAGCAAACTGGGGCCCGCTCCAGCCCAGCACCCCCAGCAATGCCCGCAGTTTGGCAGCCCCCAGATCCAGGGTGGGGTGAATCAGGCCGCGCTCGAGGCGACTGACCTCGGTCTGGTTGAGCAACCCAGACTCCTGCGCCACCTGGGTTTGCGACTTGCCCAAGCGCTGGCGCTGCTGGCGAATGGCGGTGGCCCAGTCCGGGGTGTTCATTGGGGGTTCCTCTTCAAGATCATAAGTCATTTTGATTAAGGTACAACGTTTCTAGGCATATTGACTGAACAGGGTTTCTCCTGTAACATATTCCAATACTATATTATGTTGTAAACATATCCACTCCGTCCTCTTCCTACCCAGCCTGGATGAATCATGGAACCGAACCCACAGAACACCACCGATCTGCTCTCCAGACTCGAGCCCTGGCAACTTTTTGTGGTGGTGGGTGTCTTCACCGGTACAGGTGCTCTGCTCAGGGTGCTGTTAAAGAGCGTGCGGGGCAGGTTCTGGAAGCAGGCCCTGCACGTACTCAGCAGCGCCTTCTGGGGCACCCTGGCGGCCATCCTGGTCTCGGACTGGCTCCCCCTCTCCCCCAAGAGCCTCCTGGTGCTCGCCACCCACCTGGGCTGGCCACGTTTC
>NZ_CALMCQ010000235.1 GCF_937863175.1 uncultured Meiothermus sp.
GTATTTTGTCAGAGTATGAAATACCAAACAAAGCTTCCCTCAAGCTGTTATGCAGGGTGATGGAGGTATACAGGAGTGGTTTTTACGACTGGCAAGGAAGACCCAAGGGTAACGCGAATCTAGAGGATGAAAAGGAGTAGAGCCCAGACTGAAAGTCTGCGGTATTCTTAGCTCATTCCTGGGCAACAATCAAGCGAACATCGGCATTCTCGAGGGCCTGTAGCATTTCGGCATCGGGCCTGCGGTCGGTGATCAGCACGTCGGTCTGGTCAAGACCAACAATGGATGTTAGCGCCTGCTTGCCAAATTTGCTGTGGTCTATAAGTGCAATCACCATCTGGGCTGACTTTACGAGCTGTTCTTTGGACTCAACCTCCAGAAGATTGGCATCAGTAAAACCAGACTGAACCGTGACTCCTTTTGCTGAAAAGAAAGCCTTATCCGCATGCAAGCGGGCCAGTGCACTGGTCGCGAGGGGTCCCACAAAAGACCGGGCAGAAGGGTTGAAGGTACCCCCAATAAAAGTAAACGGTACGTTCTGAGACGCCAGAACGTTGGCAGCATCAAGGCTGCTAACGATCGCTTGCACCGAGCGCGAGCCCAAAATTTTCGCTAAAGCTAGAACAGTTGTGCTGGCATCAAGCGCGACCGTATCACCATCCTGGATCAGCTCGAGGGCTGCACGGGCAATACGTGCCTTGGACTCGGTATTGGAAGCGGATCTTAGATGATACGCAATCTCATGACTGGCCTGTTCAGCGATACGGGCTCCACCTCGTAATCGCGAGACCAGGCCTTGTTCTGCAAGTGCATCCAGATCTCTACGGACGGTCATTTCGTGAACTCCAAGAGCAGGCGCTAGATCCTTAACCCGGATAAACCCGCGCAAAGTCAGTTGCTCCAGAATCCGTTGATGCCGTTCAAAGGTTGGCAGGGTTATATCGTTGACCATATACGGTTAGCAATGTTAACATATTATGAACATATGAGCAATATCTACGCGCCATTATCGAACATGAGTTGACATCAGATGTTGAAATATGTTATAACCATGTTGTTTCAAAAATTAAAGTAGCTCCGTGGCGGAATACAGGTAGGGAGGTCTCTAATGAAGAGCAGTCTTTTAAAGGCGATTGGGTTCTTGCTGGTTTTGCTAATAGTTGGTACGGCCGTTGCACAGGAGCGTGTAACCCTCAGGCTGGCAGCGATTGTCAATGACCAGGAACCGGTCACGGCTGTGGTCGCTGAGTACATGAGGCGCAACCCACATATTACCATCACTACGACCTTTGCCCCGATCGACCAGTATCAGGTGGTTTTGCGAACTCAGCTAGCAGCAGGGACTGCACCAGACATATTGTTTGTTTGGGCAGGTGCGGCAGGCAACCCCATGTCAGTTGGTTTGCTGGCTGAGAACAACCTTCTGGCAGACTTAAGCAACGAGCCTTGGGTGAGGGACATTCCCGCGGGTGTCCGCAGCTCGGTTCAGCATGGTGGTAGAACCTTCATCTACCCCGTAAACAAACTTGTGATCGGTCTTTTTTATAACCGGCAGATCTTACAAAACCACGGGCTGGGGGTGCCTCGCACCTGGAATGACCTGCTCGCTGCGTGCGAGAGACTCAGCCGCGCCGGCATTACCCCGCTGGCACAGGCAAACCAGGTGCTATGGGTCACGCAGCTTATTCCCCACGCAATTACTGCGTCCACCGTGTACGCCACAGACCCGGATTTCGACATTCGGCTGGCTCAGGGCAGGGCCACCTTTGCAGGCTCGGCGGGCTACCGGGATGCTCTGCAGAGATACCTCGAGCTAAACCGTCGCGGCTGTTTTAACCGATTCCCCAACGCCACGTCCTATGAAGACATCGTCCGGATGATGGCCACAGGTAGGGCAGCCATGGCTGTGCAGACCCCGGGTTTTGCTGCTCAAGCTACTCGTCAGGGGATGGCCGCCGAACACCTGGGTATGGTGCCTTTCCCCGTGCATAACGACGGCACCAGACCGTGGATCTTTGCCTCAGTTCTGTCTTCTTTTGGAGTGAGTGCGGCTAGCCGCAATCAGGCTGCTGCCAGGGATTTCATCAGATTCCTTGCCCAACCCGAGATTCTCAGTATATACCTGGGAGGTCGGATCCCCGCCGTTCCTCATCCCGCGCTCACGGTTTCTCCGCTCTTTTCAGAGATGCTAGCGGCCATCCGGGAGGGGCGCAGCGCCCCAGTTGGAGTGTTCTGGCCCAATCCCAGGGTACAGGATGTGTACATGCGGGGTATCCAGCAGCTCTTTGACGGATCCAAGACCATTGACCAGCTGCTGGCCGAACTCGACAGGATAGCCAGAGAACGCTAAATTAGGAGGCTTCGGCCCCCTTCTCTTCCTGGCGTTATAGCCTTGTCCTGGCGTTATCACCGTGTGGCGCCTGTCAACAGGAGAATGCGTGCAAGAAAGGCGAACACTTCGCAGCGCGGGCAGCAGACCCTCCTTCAAACCCTCGAGGCGATTCGAGGAACCCCCGTGGCTGTTTATCGTCCCTGCCGTCTTGCTGTACGGCGTGGTAGTGCTTTACGCGTCGGTGGCGGGTGTTTATTACGCGTTCACAGCCTGGGACGGTCTGAGCCCCACAGCGCCCTTTGTGGGCCTGGCCAATTTCCAGGAGCTGGCGCAGTCGAGAGAGGCAGCGGATTCGCTGCGGAATACAGTCCTTATAGCCCTGGTAGCTACTGTGGTGCAGAACCTTCTTGGACTGTTGTTGGCGCTTGGTCTGCATTCGCATCTCAAGAGCCGCTACGTCTTAAGGGTGCTCTTTTTTGCTCCAGTCATGCTCGCGCCCATTGTAGTGGCCTTTTTGTTTCAGTACATCTACTCACCCATGGGATTCCTTAACTACATGCTGGCTGCTGTCGGCCTGGAGAACATGCAGCAGGCATGGCTAGGGAACCGCTCGACCGCTATCTGGTCGGTGATCACAGTCATCGTCTGGCAGTTTGTGGGCTTCTCGATGGTGATCTTTCTGGCCGGCTTGCAGGGGGTACCGCAGGAACTCTACGACGCCGCCGACATTGATGGGGCCAATGGATGGAACCGCTTCTGGAACGTAACCCTGCCCCTGATTGCTCCGGCCATTACCGTGAATCTGACACTCTCGGTCATCGCTGGGCTCAAGATATTTGACCAGGTCTGGGCCATGACCCAGGGTGGCCCGGGACATGCCACCGCAACACTTTCGGTCTTTCTCTTCAGGCAGGCATTTCTCTTTGGGAACTACGGGTATGGTATGGCCATTGCCCTGGTCTTGACCATCATCGTAACGGTTGTAGCTTTGATTCAACTGAAAATCCTTCGCTCCAGGGAGGTAGAAGGGTGAGGCAGCGCTACGGCAAGTCCCAGTGGGCTCTGGAAGCGGTGATGATCCTGGCGGCCATCATCTATTTCATCCCAGTCTATATGCTGGTGCAACTGTCCTTTCGTCCCGGCCACGAGATGGCCCAGTCACCACTGGGCCTTCCCAGCTTTTCGTACCTGGGGAACTACCTACAGGCCTGGTCTCTGGCTAACATGGGCCAGGCGATGTTGAACAGTGCTATTATCACATCCATCAGTCTGGTTGCCCTGGTCGCCTTTGGCTCTATGGCCGCATATGTGCTGGCCCGGCGCAAGCAGCGGCTGGCTTACTGGGTCTACATACTTTTTCTGGCCGGTATTATCCTGCCCTTCCAGCTTGGGCTGCTCCCTCTGTACCGCCTGATAAATGAGCTCCAGCTTCTGGGTACCCATGCCTCGCTGATTATTTACAATGTGGGACACTTCCTCCCCCTGGCGATTTTTCTCTACACCGGATTTCTGCGTGCGATTCCCAGGGAGTACGAAGAGGCCGCACTGGTGGATGGAGCCTCGCATCTGCAGGTTTTCACCAGGGTAGTATTTCCACTGCTGCGGCCAATAACCGGTACCGTGATCATCGTAGCTGGGGTATTTATCTGGAATGATTTTTTAACGCCGCTGTTGTACGTTGGGGGTACCTCGAGCGCAACCCTTCCGGTGGTGATTTACCAGTTTGTAGGTCAGTACGAAGCCCGTTGGGAACTGGTTTTTGCGGGTTTGATCATGGGCAGTCTTCCCATTCTGGTGCTTTACTTTTTACTACAGCGGCATGTTATCCGTGGTTTTGCCAGTGGGCTCAAAGGTTAGCGACCATGAAACCGTGGCGCACGATCAGGTCAGGCAATGTGGAGCTGGTAGTGGAGGTGGTGGGCCAGGGAGCCCCCATTATTTACGGACACGGACTGACCTCCAGGAGACAGACCACGCTGGATCAGCTCAGCTGTCTTACCAAGCACTACCAGGTTATAGCCTTTGACCAGCGTGGCCACGGAGACTCCAGCCCAATTACCAGTCCAGCTCTGTACAGTGCTGATCTCATGGTGCAGGACTTTATAGCCATCATGGACAGCCTGGGAATTGCACGGGCGATTGTCGGCGGCGAGTCTATGGGCGCTGCGGTTGCCTTGTTGTTTGCAATGCAGGCCCCGGAGCGGGTAGCCGCGCTCCTGCTGACTGCGCCAGCATTTGGTGGGAAAGAACCCAACCAGGGTAAAGCGCAAGTACAGGAAATGGGCAGGGCTATTTCCAACCCTGGTATGGAAGCATATTTGCGGTATTCGGCTGAAAACCAGCGGACCCGTCTCGGCTGGCCCCTCGAGGCCGTCAGTTATGTCGCCCAGATGCAGAGCGCACACCACCCCCAGAGCCTGGCTACGGCGTGTCAGGCGGTAATGGAGTGGCGCATTCTGGAAGACCTGACCCCGCTAAGCGCCCTGGAGTTTCCGGTATGCATTGTCGGCTGGCCTAATGACCTGCTGCATCCCATCAAGCTGGCCCAGCAGATGAAGGAGCACTTTCGCAACGCGGATCTGATTGAGATTCCTCCTCTGCCGGAGTTATTTGTCAGACCAGGCTTGATTGGCCAGATTTATGGAGATTTCCTGGTCAGGATGGAGGGAGCCGGTGGCCGAGTTTGAACGCCGGGCAGACTGGGTCTGGCGGCAGAGGGAACTTGGTTCATTGCCCTTCGGCACCTCTACCCCCAGGACTGCCGAAGAGGCCAATCGGTATGTTTATTTCCGGAAAACCTTCGAGCTGGGGGAGCTTCCTACCCAGGCGCCGGTCTTTGCTTCTGCCGATGGCCGGTACCAGCTCTATGTCAACGGGCGGCTGGTTGGCAGGGGTCCTGCCCGGTGCAGCCCGGCCTGGCAGAGTATGGATCGGTACGAACTTAGACCATACTTACACCCAGGTCGCAATGTCGTCGCTGCGCTGGTGCACTCCTATGGACGCAACACGGCCTGGTACGAGCTTCCTTCCTGGGAACATGCCAGGGCCTTCGGCTGCGGGGGATTTTTTTTACAGGGCGATGTGCTGAGGGCTGATGGCGATGTGACTGTTCTAGACACCGATACCTCGTGGCGCTACCTGGAGTCAAGTGCGTGGGAACGAGAGGCGCCTTCGGGCAGCCTGGGGTTTCTGGAAATCTATGATGCCCGCC